>JAWOEV010000161.1:0-6863 GCA_046482565.1 Lentisphaeria bacterium
AGTTCATTCATTTGCTGATCGGGCTTTTTTCAACCTACCGCCAATTGGCCCAACACCCCGAACAAAAAACCCAGAACCGCGCCCATAGGTGGCAACATTTTTTCCATTGACCAATCTGGTTCGGATGAACCAGATACTTCGCGGCAAGTGCCGCAATTGTGTCACGTTCTTTTATTGCCTCCAGAGCAACACGGGCTTTGAAGGCGGCGGAAAACTTCCGTCTTTTCTTTGCCATTTTCTGACTCCTTTCCGGTTTGGGTTGCGCCATGCCAAAAAGCATGACAATGTACACCTTAACCGGTGGTCCGAAAAACGGGGTCCACTATAGTTTTACAAAAAAACCCGAGAAGAACCACTTAATGCCAAGTTGATATCCAGCCATAACGACATTAGTTTTTAAAACTACAATTTTCAGGTTTGTGGGTAAATGACGATTATTCAAACCATTGAATGAAGAACAACTCGAAAAAGTCGAAATATTAGCAGTTTGTCCCGACGGATGGCTGCATATAACAAAGAGCATGGAATGGCATCTTCCTGACGGTCGATGCTAGGTCCGACAAACTGCCCGGGAGGCAAGTAATGCCAAATCAGAAATCCAATTGGTTGGAGTCCGACATTTCAGAACTGAAACAAAGGTGGGAGCTTTTCCGTTGCCGGGCAATTCTCAAACACCAAAACATCGACGCCTTAAAGGCAATACTTGCAGAAAACCCGGAGCTTGTAAAAGCCGCTGACCGACGCGGCTGGACTCTACTGCACTCTGCCGCCGCTCAGGGAGACGGGGCGGCTGCGTCTACCTTGATAAGCAGCGGCGCTGCTGTCAACGCGGCCGATGTACACGGCGTCACCCCTCTTTTACTGGCGGTTGAAGAAGGGCACGCCGACGTAGTTGAACTGCTCCTTGAAAAAGGGGCCGATACATCTGTGCGCTATATGGATTTCTGGACGCCTCTGCACCTGGCTGCCGCAAGCGGCAACACAGCCGTCCTCAAAAAGTTATTGGATACCGGCCTGGACATAAACAGCCGGGATGAATTCGCCATGACTCCCCTGCACTGTGCGGCGGACAACGGGCATATGGAGATGGTTCGTGTACTGCTTGCCAATGGAGCGGATAGAGGTGCCGAGAATGCCGAGGGCAAAAAACCTGCCGACAGCGCCCGAAAATCCGATCACACGGCCGTGGTGCAGGAAATTGAACAAGGCTGATTACTTCACCAAATCACCAAAAGGTCTTTGCGCGGCACCCAGGCCTGGGCGTCTTCAACGCTGATCCGATACCAATCCGTGCGTACTTCCCGGATGACAACCTTTTCTCCGGCTCTCAATCCCACACTGGCTTTATCAGCTCGGAGTTGCGGTAACCGGTATGCATCCGCCTGATTGTCGGCAATTATACCCTGGCTGTTCCGGCGATATGTGGTGCGGTACTGTGTACGGACGGCGTAAACAACCGTAAAAACAAGAACACTGGCGATAAGCATACAAGCCCTCCAGTTACGCTGCCGCCAGCGCAACCAACCCGCCCCGATTCCGAACACCGCAACCGCAAGCGCCCCCGCCAAAATCCACTCGTCCGGCCGCAGGTAATCGCGTATACGGATTAAGATCTGAACAGGACTGCTACTTTGCCCCTCTGCCGCAAGTCCAAGCTCCCGCCGTACGAAGTTCAGGTTTTCCAGAATCTTTGTATCGCGCGGTGACAACCGGCGTGCCCGTTCATAAAAAACCAGTGCTTGAGTGTGATTACCGGCAAGATAAGCACAGTTACCGCGGTTATACAAAAGCTTAGGGTTTGGACGGTCCGGAGACGACAACTCCTCAAAAAGGTTTTGGGCTTGTGCATAATCGCTACGGTCATAGGCTGCTACGGCCTTTTCAAAAACCTTTTCCCGATCTCCGATGACTGTACCTGCGTCCGAATTTTCGTCGGCCCGCAATAAATGAGGACAGAACAGCAACCCTCCCCCTAGACAAGACAACAGAAGCAAGGCTTTTAACCTTTTCACACTATTTAACAACCTTGCCACATCAAACTGCTTTTCACCGTCACCTCCTACAGAACTTACCCCGGTTGCTTCGTCGTTATCCAGCCGCCCCCCCTCGGGGACAAAGGCGTTTTCATCGACCGCTTTCAGCCATTTCGCAAGCTCTGGATCCCGGGGCTTTAATTGAGCCGCCAGTGAACTGATAGTCGTACCGGGCGACAACCCCAGCTTTGCGTTCAGATAGGGAACCAATTCGTTTCTAATAATTACAGGAAGTTCTTCTGCAGAGCACTGTTGTAGATGTTTAAAAATTTGTTTGCGCTTGTCAATAACCTGCTTGCGTCGCCTGTACTCTGCATCGTCCCTCAAGCGATCACGCCGATTCGCCGCTATGAACAATGCGGCACAGCCGGCAACCCCGATTAAACATAAAACACCAGCTGGCCAGAGAACATTCTGCCAGAGAGGAAGCCACACGGCTGTCCCCATATCTGTTTTTAAATATAGAATGGCGTTTTGACGTTGTTGGGCCGCAACGTTGTCCTCTTTCCCCTCAAAGTCACCCTGACCAGCCTCAAGCACCGGCACGCCTTCCCCACCCGTTGCGGCAGTTATCTGGAAACGCCTGCTAAATGTGTAAGGTTCATATTGCCCTTCATCCGGGTTGAAGGTACAGAACTTCACCTTGACATCGGATGTTCCGGGTTTCAAAGGTATCAAAGCCCAAGTCACCGTTGCCTGCCCTTGGTCATCCCCATCTCCATGCTCAATTTCCGGCTCATAAATGCGGAAATTCGCTAGGTTTGGCTTGGCAATATCCAGCGATCTAGTCTCGCCCTGCCCCTCAATTGTCAGCTTTGCAGTTATGGCTTCGCCGACTTTAACCTCTTTTTGGTTGATAGTGAAATCCAGCTTCCAGTCACCTACCAACCCCAAATATGCCCCTGCCTCATCGGGTACCTCGGGCAGTTGAATAATTTCAATCGGAGGTATGTCAAATACCAGCCTGCGTTGAACTCGCCGGCCACGCCTGTCGAAAAACTCGTTCAGAAGACTCTGATCAAAGCCTCTGTCATTTCCTTGATTACGCGCCCCCTCATCCGGAATAGTCAAGGCTGTCTGGACTGTAATCTTACCGTCAACCGTTCCCAGCTTCAGCGGTGTTACCACCGTCTGGAAGGTGATTACCCTGAAGGCCACGCCGTCTATCACGCGCCGAGCTTGCCGCGGTCGTGCAAAACGCGAATTACGATTATTGACCTGGCTGTAATCTCGAAACGACACCTCCCCCATTTCAATCTTCGGGTATCCTCCCAATTGCGGGTTTGTATTCTCCCGCACGTAAACTTTTATCTGCATTGGCAACTGCTGACCGGGGTAAAGTTGCGCGGGGGGCGACGAGGCACCGTCAAATTTTATTTTCAGGTAAGCCATCTCACTGAGCGACAATTTTCCCTTTTTCAGTTCATGAACCTTTATTTTTATCGGCTCGGTGGCCTGCATCTCGCCATCCACTTCAACCCGTATTGCCGGGATTATATATGTCCCGGCCTTTTCCACGAGAAACCTGCGAGAACGACGGCCGATTGTCCGCCCGTTAATATTTCTCATTTGTACCGATGACCCCATCCCCCACCGAATGCCCGCAACCTGCGGCACCGCGAATTCGTCGGGAACGCCCTGATCAGAGGTGACAATAAATTGTCCGGTTTCCCCGACCAGTAGCGTTTCCGGAGAAACCACAGCTTTCACTACAGCCGAAGCATTGCCCGCAATAAGCAAGACAATTCCGGCCATTAAAAAGCCTAACAAAAACCTGCTAAATCCCGCTGGCGAACTATGGCTGAAAACGGGGAGATTGGAATCATTTTGCCAGGCAGGTTTTTGGTTTTTATCGGTAAAAAAGTTTATGCACATCCTACCAGTCTTTTTCTACAGTATCGGAATTTTGCTGACGACTACGATACTTTTTCAGGGCGTCCCGGAAATTCTTCTCTCGTTCCATCATTTTAAGCAAAAGTGCACGAGCTTGATCTTCATCAAGCGACTTCGGCGTTTCCTGCCGGCCCATTTCGCTAGGGTTTTGCTCCAAGCCGTCCAAGTTCTTCGGCGGGCTTCCGTTTTGCGACGCCCCCGCTTGTGACTTATCTTGCCCCTCGTCCTGCCGCCCCTGCTTCGAATCCTGTTGCCGGTCACTTTGTTTTTGACGGCTCTCGCCTTTTTGCCCCTGTTTTCCGTTTTTTGGTTGCTGCTGTTGTGGAGATTCGCGGGCCCCGAGCAATTTTGCCGCCAGATTAAGATTTTGTAACGCCCCGGCAAGCAAATTTTCTTTTTTCTTTTTTTTCCACAAATTCCAGCGCGATTTTTCTTGGTCTTGTAAAGCTCGCGCAGTTGCCTCACCGGCTTTGGAAATACGCCCCAATTGTTCTGCCATTTTTGTTTTTTCCCGTAACGAAGAAGGCACGGAATCAATTAACTGCTCCAGTTGGCTAATCGTATCATCTGTCGCTTCTGTATGCACCTGCGCGGCCTTGGTTTGCCGATCCTGCTCAACCTCAACGTGAGATGCCTGGGCTTTTTCCTGTTCAGAAATCGCCTTAAGCACCTCTTGGCGCGCTTTTTTTAACAGTTTACGGTACGCCTCACGGAATTGCTTCAAACCCTTTGCAAGGTCCTTGTCTTGCGCCGCTAATTCAAGATTTACAGCAAGTTTTTCGGTCAATGAACCAGTCATTCGATCAAGCAAAGACCGGTTGCGCAATGCTTCCCGATAATAATCTATCGCGTTTTTCAGGGCCTGTATGGATTTTTCGGGAGACTCAGCCAGTTCCCGGCGTGCTTCTATATGCTTCAGTATCCCTAAATTCCACGAGGCCAAAGTATACTCAAAGGAGTTCGCCTCACTGTGGTCCAAGGTTTTATTGTAGGCCTCCCTGGCTTCGTCCTGGCTTCCGAGTCTCTGCCAAATAATGCCCTGATTATAATAAGCCCTCGCCCTTTGGCCACCCTCGGCTTCGCCAGCCTTTTTTTCCAATTGCTGCAGACGCTCGCGTAACTTTTTTTCCTGCTCATCAGATACCCCGCCAGTATCAGTGCCGTGTTCTTCTTTTCCCGCAGGGCTTTCTTCCGCCCCCAACTCAAGTGCAGGTCGCAGTTTAGAATCGTCTGCCTCGGTATCCGACGAATCAACGGCAGCCGGTCCTTTTTTACTCGGAGTGAAAGGCGTGGACTGTCCCGGTGACGGGGAATCCCATACCATAAAAACCAACATTGTCAGCAACACCGCCTTCCCCGGCAAGATACGCCGCCGTTTATTTCGTTCGCCAATAAACAGCCTTGTCACTAAAAGCAATACGCCCAGTGCAAGTGGAATTTGGTAGCGCTCAATTGGCCGCATCGTTTTGCCGTTCTCACTTTGTTCAGGAATTACCGCCGAAAGCCTCTCCACTATGGCCTCCATCCCCGGGGAAGCCACAGTCGAATGAACATAAACACCATTCGTTTTACGGGCAAGCTCTCTTAGTATTTTTTCATTTAAGCGGGTGGATACCAGCTCCCCATTCTTGTCTCGTAAATATTTTCCATCAGACAACTGAATTGGCACGGCATTTTGCGGATCGCCAACCCCCACGGTTATTAGCGGTATTTCGCTTTTCTGCACCGGCTCGAGGCTGTCCAGGGCATCCCCCTGCAACTCGCCGCCGTCAGTGACAAGAACCAGCGCTTGATTTGCTCCCCCCCCATTGTTCAGGGCGTCTTGCGTAACCTGCAGGGCAGCTGCGATATTGGTGCCCCCTAACGGCATGGTGCCGACTGCGATATCCTCAAGAAAAGTAAGCAAAGTATTTCTATCCCGGGTCAGCGGACACTCCAAATAGGCGTCGCCCGCAAAAACGATAAGCCCAAACCGATCCGCGGGCATATTGCTTATCAACTGACGCGCCAACCATTTGGCATGTTTCAACCGGGAAGGCGAAGTATCCGTGGCCAGCATGCTTTTCGATACATCAACAGCCATCAGGATGTCTCGTGATTGTTCGGGATTAGGCTCCAGGCTCTTGCCCCACCATGGTCGAGCAGCAGCGACAAGCAAGAAAAATATGCCGCAAATAAAAAGCCAGTTTTTTAAACGACGCTTGCGCGGCGCAATATCAACCGCAACGTTGCCGCGCATCGCAGAGCCGGCAAACAGGTTTAGACGGCGTTCACGACGACGCACCCCGAAGATGACGATCAAAAGCAAAGCCGCAAACACACCGGCCGCACTCAGTATGAATAATAAACTGCCGTTTTGAAAATGCATAATCTTAAATATACCAACGCGATGTCTGCTTCCAAGTGAATAGACTATTTTACGGACACCGCCAGCAGACGCGCTGTCAAGCTTCACCTGTACTTAGCGGTTCTGCTCGATTCTTCAATTCTTTCTTAACTCTGCTCAACTGCCGGACTGAGTCTTCCGCCAGAGAGCCATCCTGGAAAGAAATGACATTGAAGCTCATTGGTGCCCGGTGCCTGCGACATGCGGAAAGAAATTCAAGAAGTTCCTCGTCGGTATAAAGCGGAGGCTTAGGGGGCTTGCTGTTGTCCTTGTATACCCATTGTGGATCATCCAGAAATGTCCAGCCATGCCACTGAAGACCGTTCTCCAGAAATTGACCGGCAGGCGCTGCATCAAGATTCACTAATTCCCCTGCCCAGTAGTCCTGGTGTTCCGTGTATAAAAAAGTGTGGCCTACGCCCGAATTGTAGGTAACCAAGCGGTCCTTATAGCCGGCCTTGGCCGCAACCGTAAAGTCTTCCCACGGAAATTGAAACCCCTGCAGATCGGTTGTGACAGAACTGTATGGGCCGGAGGGGTCGAGAGAATAG
>JAWOEV010000228.1:0-3474 GCA_046482565.1 Lentisphaeria bacterium
ATCGAGGAAAACAAACGCCACCACAAGATAGTGGACACTCTCATCACCCGATTACAGGAGGGCTTTTACGATGATAACCCATGATGACGTCACGGAATACCTGGAAAACATACAACAATTAGAACAACAGATGAAAGTGACCTACGGGAAACTGGCCAAAGAAGTGAAAAATCGAGATCTGCAATCAATACTGCAGAGCCTGTCCGATGACGAAGAACGGCACCGGGAAATGATTACAGCAATCATCGACCAGTTCAAGCAGAAAGCGGGATAATAAATGACCGGGAAAGAATCGAAAATGGCGCTGAAGTCTCAATATTTTATCGACAAACTTGGACTGCAAAAGCATCCGGAAGGAGGATACTTTAGGGAAGTTTACCGTTCCGACGAAACCCTTCCCCGGGATGCTCTCCCGGAAAGATTCGAAGCCGACCGGACCGTTTCCACCAGTATTTATTTTTTACTTTCCGATAATGATTTTTCCGCTTTCCATCGAATGAAGCAGGATGAGGTCTGGCATTATCACGCCGGTGCCACCGTGGTGATCAAAGGGATCGATCCGAAAGGCAAGCTCCACACAATGCGCTTGGGGATCGACCTGACAGCCGACGAGCGACCGGAGCAGGTAATCCCTCGCGACTGGATATTCGGAGCTTATATCGAAGGCAAGGACAACTATGCGCTTGTGTCATGCACGGTCGCGCCAGGCTTCGAATTTCAGGATTTCGAGCTCATGCCGCGCCGAAAATTGCTGGAGATATTCCCGGAGCATTCGGCGATTATAACGCGCCTTACACGCTGAAAAACAAGGCTCTATGGCAAAATCTGTGGGTCAATGCCGATTATATATATCCAGCCACTGAACTAAGAATAACTCTCGCAAAGGCGCCAAGATCGCCAAGAGTAAAGGCTCCCTTTTAAGTACTACGGGCTTCCAAGCCCGTAGCCGTTTTTAAATTCAACTTGGAACGGACTGGAAAGTCCGTTCTACATTGTACTACGGGCGTTCCAGCCCGTAGATGTCTTACTGTACGGACTGGAAAGTCCGTACTGCATTACACCGAAAGCCTTGAAAGCAGCCTCATTTCATCAACCGGGAGAATTGCCGGAGCCGCAATTCACCCACAGATTCTACTGACGAGACATAAACAATAAAGCACTAGCCCGGAAATTGCCTGATAATTTAGGTTTTAAGCCCCTTTTCGCAGAAAGTCAACCACGTTGCATCAATCCCGGCAACGCAGAGCGGCCAAGGCCATTTTCAGAAAGTGCAGACGGTTGGCAGTATTGTAATTGCGATAACCGCACATGAAATAGTGTAGAGCCAGGGGGAAGCGTCCCTTAACCGTAAAGCGTGAAAACATCTTGCCAGCCCCAGCGTTACAGAATGGGATTACCCATCCTAAATCAATCGGCTTGAACGGCGAGGCGGCCCGGCCGTCCAGTAAACGGCTGATATTACGCGCCGCATGCTGGCCGGAATATAACGAAAAATTAACCGCCTTACGCAAATAGCCGCCGCCGAAATTCATGGCGGCAGCATCGCCCGCGGCAAACACCCCCGGATATTGGGGTATTTGTAAGGTACTGTCGACAATTATCCGGCCATCCTTAAGGCTCTCCTGCTCCCCCTCCACTGGCAACTCGAACTTAGTTCCCGTGGACCAGCAGAGGAAGGCATCTTTCAGGACCGTCCCGTCCGAAAGTTCGATATCGGTGCCGTCAAACTTGCTGACGGACCGGCCGGTAAGCAGGTTTATGTTTCTTTCAGCACAGCGCTTTTCTATATAAGCGCGAATAGTTGTGGACATATTGGGCAGGATTTGATCTGCCAACTCCACAACTGCGATATCGCATCCCCCCCCGAACTTGTGAGCAGCGTACCGCAGGTTACAGGCGAGCTCCAAGCCTGTATAACCACCGCCGGCCACCACGGCAGTGGGGTTTTCGGCCCGCCTCAAGTAATCGGGGAACTCCCGCCCGATACGTTCGGCATCCTCGAGTGAGGCAAGCTTATAAACTGAATCCAGATTTTGATCAAAACCGAAAAACTCAGCCGTCGATCCCGTGGCAATAATCAGATAGTCATAGCCAATCTTCTGCCTATCCATGGTCACGACTTGCCGCGTGAGATCAACATGCCGGACGCTTGCCTGAAGAAATTTGATGTCGGCACTGATCAAATCAACCACCTCTTCGGTCAAATAGCCGGGGGGGATACGGGTCCCCGCCACATCGGGTAGCGCCGGCAGCATAGTCGTGTACGAATGGCGATCGATCAGGGTGATCTCTACCAACTGCCTTTCCTTCCGAATTGACTTTGCCAGGATTTCAGCTGCCCCGCGCCCCGCGAAGCCACCGCCCAGAATTACAATGTTTGTTTTCTGTTCATTCATGGGTTGTACTAATCTTGTTCCTGAATTAGTTTACGTTGAGTTGTGTTCTTTAAAAATTACCATACCACGTGACAGAACCAAAGCATAGGAAAACAAATGAGCGAGGGAAAGTTCCCAACTTTAGAAGGTTACGCTCTGTCACCGACAGAAGACAATATGCATTGGTTTCTTTCCCGCATATTGATTGGCCGCCTGCTGGCGCTCGGCGGCGTTTTCCTGGCTGTCAGATTCCTTCAACCAGAATATGTCCCGGGCTATGCTCTGTTCATCTGCATTTCTCTGCTGACTCTGATCCCTTACAGCATTTGGGTAAAGCGGCGTCGCGCTATTTTACGCAACCTTTCGGTACAATTTCTCTTTGATATCTTTGTCGTCACCGGTTTAATTCATTTCTCCGGCGGCGTTGCCAGCCCCTTCTTCATCCTTTATCCCCTTGTAATATTGACCTCCGGTTTTGTGGTCACCGGCGGTCTGGCACTTAAAATTACCATCCTCAGCTCCATCTGTTACGGGCTGGTTCTGGCTTTGGAGACGCAAGGTTTTCTCCCTTATTACGGCAGCGATCCGACCGCGTACGCGGATGTTTCAAAGGTTTTTGTAACCGGCACAACGCGGATTTTCATTTTTGTCTTTTTCGGTGCCACCAGCGCTTACCTATCAAGCTTCAATGCCTACCAGAATCGCCAGATCCGCTCCTATGCCTCGATGGTTGAGACCGTTTTTGACCATATCCCAGCCGGGATTTTCGGCGTACTTGAGGACGGCACCATCGCCATGGCCAACTCGGCCGCCGGCACGCTGGCAGGTATCCAAACAGACACATTACGGGGTAAGCAGTTTTCGAGCTTATTCGTAGAAGAAGAGGAAACCAGGCAGGCCCAACCAGAATCCACTCTCAAGGAGCACTTGAAACCAGTTGAATCGGGCACAGAGCCCATACCCGTCCTGTGTATCTGCTCAAAAACCACGGTCCCGTCGGGATTATTCAAGGGACCGCAAAAAGATATTATGTCTGCGCATAATGATTCCGCCGACACGGCCAGTTCAGTTATGATATGGGCAGTACACGACATCACCG
>JAWOEV010000232.1:0-5038 GCA_046482565.1 Lentisphaeria bacterium
GTTCGGCGCGCCGCGCCGTCCTTGTAAGTCAGCATGGCACCGTTAAAAGCCTCCGTCTGCCAGTCTTTCACGACTGGGTTGGGCTCGGCCCCCGCCCCGCTTTTCAGCACACGTGGTTGCATAACGCGCTGTTCACGGAAAACTTCACCACCGTACACCACCTCCACATTTTGGACGCGAACGGGATAATCAAACTGGTTTTGCACACCCCAGCCGATCTCCACAAAAGGATGCTCGGAATAAAGGCGGATGTACAGCATCCGGATTGGGTCATACCCCTCCTGCGGTGTAAACTTCAGGATCACCTCTGTCCCCGCACCGAAACAGGAGTTTATTTCGCGCTGTTCCCACTCAATGACGGTCTCCGGCTCGCTCCACGGCTGTCCGAGCCCCTTGTCGATACGAAACACCGCGTCCTTGAACGCCCACAGCCCGGATGCCCGGTCTTTACCGGACCAGGTCCCCGTCGCAAGATCTATCTCGATCTCACACGTTCGGTTTTTCATTACGAGCATGTTGCCTGCATGCGCTACACTGACTTTTTGCATTCTGTGGATCCGTTTTCAGTTTTCTTGCTCTTGTTTTGTGCCTGGCACGATGGCGTCATGTTCGTTCATCATTTGCAAGTTAGACGCCATGCGAAAAGGTTTCGCGCCCATGTCGTCAACGAAGAAATAGATGATGTTGGGGTGTTTTGGCATTGCTTGGTTTCGCCTGTTGTTTTTTGCACGAATGAGTCCTTTACTCTACATTTCCTTCTCGCTCACCCAATGCAATTGCGGCCAGTGTTTGACGCCGGTATTCGGCTGCCGGGCACCGGGAGTACTGCGTCCGTTTTTAACGTATTGCGTCAAAAGCGCCTTGAGTTCTTCGACCACTTCGGGATATTGCTCCTGGACGTTTTCGCGTTCGCCGATATCCTGCGACAGATCGTAGAGCTGAATGGGCGGCAGTCCCTCGATCTCCTCTGCATGATTCGGGCGCGGGATGCTCCAGCCGCCAGATCCCGGGCACATTTCAAGTTTCCATTTGCCTTTGCGGATCGAGAACGAACCGTTGATGGAATGATGCACCGTTGCTTCCCGAACCGGTCCGGTTGCCGTACCGTTCCAGATGGGCAGGTTGCTGACGCTGTCCTCGGCGGCGTTATCCGGGAGTTCGTAACCGGTAATATCCGCCATGGTCGCGGTCAGATCGGTCAAACAGAAGGTCTGATCACTTTGGCTGTCAGGTGCAATGGTTCCCGGCCAGCGAATGATGAACGGGATGCGATGCCCGCCCTCGAAGATGTCGGCTTTCATGCCGCGAAACACATAGCTGGGGTTATGGCTGCAATCCGCCAGTTCCTCGAAATCCGCCATCGGCGAGCAACCGTTGTCGGCTGTAAAAATAACGATTGTATCTTCGGTCAAGCCATTCTTTTCAAGCGCTTTCATCACACGGCCGACAGTATCATCCACCTGCAGGCAGAAATCACCATATTCATTCGTGCCTGACTTGCCGCGAAATTCCTCAGTCGGCAGGATCGGGGTGTGCGGGGCCGGAAGCGGAAAGTAGATGAAGAAGGGATCCTCGCTCTCGGCATAGCCGTCGATCAAGCCTTCCACCTTCTCCGTCAGTGTCGGCAGTACTGCCTCCGGATCAAAATCATCCCCGATCAGTCCACCCCGCATATACGCTTTGCCTTCAGTCGCCTCCATACGTCGGGTCCGGGTAGTTGTCGCCCTGTCATTTTCAATATAGACGTACGGCGGCATATCCAGTGAAGCACTTATGCCGAAATAATAATCGAAGCCGTGATTGGTCGGCCCGTCGGTAATCGGCGCGGACAAATCGACCTTTTCTTCATCCTGGTAGGTGGAGGCGATGCCGCCGTCTTTCAGCCGCCATTCCAGCCCGAGATGCCATTTACCAACGCACGCCGTCCGATAGCCCTGATCGCGTAACATGGACGCCACCGTCAGGCGCCCGTCTTCCAAAATCGGCTGTGAATAGCCGCCCGTCACCCCACTTTTCAGAACGGACCGCCAGTTGTAGCGACCGGTCAGCACACTGTAGCGCGACGGCGTACACACGGCAGAGCTGGAGTGAGCATCTGTACAGCGCCTCCCTCCGGCAGCAAGACGATCAATATTGGCGGTTGTGAACGCCGCGTTCGGGTTCAGGCATGACACATCCCCATACCCCATATCATCGGCGAAAATATAAACAAGATTGGGTTTACGAGACATTCTACACTCTCCTTATTTGGATAATTGTTTTGCACTTCCATTTTTTTTACATCTGCAGATATAGCTTCCGTCAATCCCCAAACGCCCACGGAAACTTTCCCAGGTTCTGTAGCTGTTCGTCGGTGACCAGGCGTTGGACAGCTTCTTTCCCGAGGCGTTCTTCGACTTGTCGATAATAAAGGCTGGCCGGTGCCACTCGTACATCCGGATTGTAGGTTTTGGCACCGCCGAGTACCCAGGAAATGCCGCCGGGCGGTGCCTCGATTTTGAAGCCGGGGGCGATGCAGTTGTAAAAAACGGTCTGGGCACCGGCCCAACCGTGGCCGGTGCCAGAGTTACCCCGGTAACGCGATTCCATATAATGTTCGCTTTTTACATTGTCAAACAGCGTTCCGATTGCGTATCGGTGATGCGGGCCGGCGGATGATTTTGAGTTTTTGCCGAGGCAGTCGACAAAAACATTGGGACCGGCCGTCCGTGCCTGCACCACAAACTCATGACGCCCCTCAAAGGCCAAGCATCGTTGCACCAGATTCAACTGCCCGTCAATCATAAATGGGTAACGCCGCCCCCCCCGGATTTTCGAGGCATGCCCAAGACTTACGCAATCCTGCACCGTGGCGCGAACGCCGGACGCGGAAACCACCGACCATCCAAAGTAGTTTGCCGTCACATTCCGAACCCAGGTATTTTCGGTATTCCGGTTGAGCTTGACGGCGTGCCACGCATGCTTTTCCGCCTGCCGCGCCTTGTTCGGATTGCCGTAAGGATGCCCTTGCACGGGTGCCGCAAATTCCGAGACAAGCCGCATATTTTCGATGCCAACCTCCCGCACACGTCCGGGCGTTTCGTAATAAAAGATGGCGCCGCCGCCGGATTCAGAATCCAGCGCATGAACAAGCGGTGCATCGATCCTGCCCCGGTTGCCGTCGATCGCCACTATCCTGCGCTCGAATTTAAAGTCATAGCTCCCCGGTTTCCACTGCCGGGTAAAATCCATTTTTTTACCGTCTTCGGAGAGTGGCACTCGCTCCTTGAACTCCTCCCAGCTCTCATTTGATCGTTTCGCATACCGCCGGGGGCCGCTACTCCCGCGACGTTTATAATACAATCCCGGCTTATCCCCTTCCTTCACCCAGCGCAGATCGCTGACCCTGTCCCATCTGGGGCTAATGCGGTCGCAACCGATGGCGTGAATCCACTCCGCAGTCGACGGCCGGTACACGACAATGGGGTGGCCGACTTTGTAACCTTTTGTCGAACTTACTGTAAAACTGCGAGCTCCCACCGGTACGTAGTCATCGGTAATTTCGCTCCGGGAAGGCTCGTGCACGTCAATACGATTCCGGTTGCCCACCGTGATCAGCGTACGCTTGTACTTCTTTTTACCGTATCCGGCGGCGACAATCACTGTGCCGTCCGGGCCGTCGACCTCCCCTCGCAAGACGATGCCACTCTTCTCGATGGTCAATTTTCCCTCCACGTGGTACACGCCGCGCTTGAGAAGCACGGCTCCCCGGAAGCCGTTGCGGCCGGGAGCCCGCCGTTCAAGTTTGTCAATTGCTGCCTGAATGGATGCGGTATCGTCGCCCTCAACTGGGTTTAACGTGATCCGTACAGGAATGTCGGGGATCGCTTTTTCTCCCGAATGATAGCCGACATACGAGAAATCCGGCAGCCGGTTGCCGCGATCGTCCGCAGCGTAGGCAAGCTCACCGGCCGGCCCGGGGCGAACAGCCCGGCTGCTGCCTTTTTCGACCACGACTTCTCCCATTGTGATTACCGCAAATGTACACAGTGTAACGAACCCACTTAAAAACCTAAAATACGTCATTCTTCCTGACCTTTTACTTATTTTCCTTGCTTCCAGACAAAGTGTGGTGAAGTTTAACAGATGCCGCCTTTGTCGGTGCCGCATCCTATGTCAACTTCTACCGTAGCAATATAACAATGTTTACCGACCTCGACAGTCACATCCAGAGGATTGATGTCAACGCGTTTTGTTTGCACATCTGCCTAGCCCGACTTTCGCAGAAATTCGGGCTAAATGCAAAATTTTCACCAAATTTTGCGGCACAAAAGTCATAAGTCGTTGATTATAAACGGCCAGAATTTTAACTTGTCTTTGTAGTGCCAATCGTCGTCTTGCATTTTCCAGGAGTGGCGGCATAGTGTTAACATCATGTTTTTCCGCACCAAAACTACTCGTTCGGGAAAGGCGCTGCAACTGGTCGAGTCTCACCGGAACCGGGAGGGAAAGCCACGGCAGCGCATCGTGGTATCACTGGGGGTTGATCATCGAAACCTGCCCAGCACAAAAATGTCAGTACCCATGAAAAATTCGTCGGCTTTGTAGTGCCACACGAAATCCGGTCGTTGCGGCGCAACGACTTATAGCCCAAGTTGCGAAACTTGGGTTAGCATCGACCGTCAGGGAGCGGCCAGTCAATGTTTTCTATTTCATGCAGGGATCCGGCGGGACAAACTGCTAATATTTCGACACTTTTCTGATAAACCGCCTTGCACCCTGTCACGGCTATGATATAATAAGAACAGTGAAGCAGGAGTTAGACTCTGAACATTTATTCACTTGAGCCGCAAGGCTTCAAAATAGCTAGTTGCGGAGTGAAGCTCCTGCTTCCTTTTCTTTCCCCTCTCATTCGCCACCCCCTAAGGCCGCTGACATGTGCGGCAAATGATTCCGCATAATCTCATTTTTCACCCGGAGGGCGAAACAACAGCATCACATCCGCCTACGCGCGGGCAGCTTGCCAGATACGTGCGGCAGGCGTGGGCCTAAACCATCA
>JAWOEV010000138.1:0-7780 GCA_046482565.1 Lentisphaeria bacterium
CGTCTATGACAACCCCGATCGCATTGCCGTGGCTTTCCCCGAAGGTAGTCATGCAGAACAGGTTACCGAAGCTATTGGCGCTCATTGAAGCTCCTTTAAAAGACGAATTTTTCGCCATGCAGGCGGTTCTTGACTTCGCTCAAAACACGTTGTTCATCGTCAAGCGTCGGCGCAACAAAAGTGGCACTGAAGCGGACAAAATTGCCAGCATCATCCCAAGGGACGGTGCTGATCATCTTTTCGGTTATCAGCCACTGGCTGAAATCTTCACCGCGGTCAAATTTTGCGCCGGATTCGGTGCCTTTGGGGATCCCGACGTAGAGGTAGAAAGAACCTTCAGGCATTTTGGCGTCAAATCCCAAATCCTGGCACATTCGGGTTAATGCTTTTAAGCGCCGATGATATTTATCGCAAATTTTCGGGGTGATTTCAGCTTGATTCTCCAAGGCGCGCATTGAGGCCTTCTGGATCGCTCGGAACTGACCGCTGTCCGCGTTATCTTTCACATTGGCATAGGCTTTTACTGCCAATGAATTACCGCATACCCATCCCAGGCGCCAGCCGGTCATGTTGAAGCCTTTCGACATACTGTGAAGTTCGATGGCCACGTCCTTGCCGCCGGGCCGGGAAAGAATGCTCAGAGGTTTGCCCGTAAAATTCAGTGGTGCATAGGCGGCATCTGAGATAACGAGGAGGTCGTTTTGTTTGGCAAAATCAATTACCTTATCGAAGAATTCCGGGGTAGCTGAGGCACCGGTGGGGTTATTTGGATAGTTGATGTAGAGCAACTTGGCTTTTTGGCGCTGGTCATCGGTTAACTGGTCCAAGTCCGGCAGAAAGTTGTTTTCTTTGAGCAACGGCAGTTCGATTGTTTCGCCGCCCAAGTAATTTGTCCAAGTTCCGAGTACGGGATAGCCCGGGACAGTGCGAATCGTAATGTCACCGGGGTTGATGAATGCCGCGGGGATTAAACTCAGTGCTGCCTTACTGCCGATGGAGTGGCATATTTCGTTTTCCGCATCAAGATCAACCCCGTACAGTTCCTGCATGTAATGAGCTGCTGCCCGGCGGAATTCCGGAATCCCATTGTCCGCATAGGTGCGGTTGTCCCATTTTCCCGCCTCATGTGCCAGAGTTTCGACTACTTCTGGAAAAGCTTTATCGTCGGGCTCCCCGACGCCCATGTCAATCAGTTCAGTTTGCGGATGGGCTTTTTTAGCCGCTGCCTTGGCGCGCTTGATTTTTTCGAACTTATAAATGGCGGTATCCTTGCCGAAGCGGTTGCCGCCGATTCGTTCTGCGAAAATCTGCTGAATATAGCTCTCACTCATGCGGTATTATTCCTTTCTTTGTTTTTGTTATGTATTTTTCTGAACTATTAAATAAGTGATATCAAACAGCTAAATCTAACTGAGGCCTGCATATTTGCAACCTGTGAATTCGGGTTGAATTGTGTAAAAATTGCTAATTATCAAATAAGGCTTGGCATAATTATGTTTAGGCTGTATAGTGATAATGCTTCTGTCTAGACTGGTTCATGAATGAATTTCATTCTGAAGCGTGGTTGACAGTCAGTTTTTACTCTGATGTAAAGGCATGTTGAACCTCGTGAGTAACTGGATAGATACAGGGCACCGAAAAGTGTTCTGTGGTGCGGAATAATTCGATTCCGGCCCAAAAATGTAAGTCTTGTTATCGCAAGAAGCTACCGGTATCAGGATAATATGTAGAGTAGGAGAAGGATAGTCGTGGGTAATAAGTTATTTGTTGGAAACCTGAGCTGGGGAGTCAGCTCGCAAGGACTGCAGGAAGCATTTGAGCCTTTTGGATCAATTACCGATGCAGTAGTCATCAGCGATCGCGACACCGGCCGTTCACGCGGTTTTGGTTTCGTGACTTTCGAAAGTGACGAAGACGCAGAAACCGCCATGAAAGAAATGGACGGCAAAGACCTTGATGGTCGTGCCATCCGTGTGAATGAAGCACATGAAAAGAAACCTCGGAACGACCGTCGTTTCTAAAAAGTTATTCATTCCTCGAGCAGGTGGTTCCTTTTGGCCCTTTGTATGGGCTTTAAGGAAGAAACTTGCTTCGTGAATATTGTTATCTCAGGGTTGGCGGTCTTTTTCGCTGACGCTTGATGAAACAATTTCAAGGCCGGACGGCTTAATGTCGTCCGGCCTTTTTTCGTTATTGTCTAAATTTTTCAGTATGACTAATCGCAGTTCCCATGATAAATCAATGAGTAAAACCGTCTTGATATCACTCTACCTCGCGGGGGCCGTCCTTATCCTGCTTATGCTGGTACTTTTCACAAAGCCCGGCCAAGTTTGGCGCAGCCGCATGAACCGGGTTTATGTCCAGGGTGAACTGCGTAAAGCGCCAGAAAAAGCACCGAAAAAGGGAGCAAATGCTGACCGGCGAACACTTCGCAAAGAAGAAAATGCCGACACCCCCTCTGAGCCTTCAGAAGAACTGCTGCCCACCCGGCCTGTACCCCCCTTGGAACAATCACAAGCGCATAAACCGCCTTCCGAGCCGGAGAAACTGCCGCTTTTGTCCGGAACCATGACTACCGTAGAATATGAAATGACTTCGGATATCAAGACAACATTCTTTGCCTGGCGACATTCAGCGAGCGGGTCCGTCCCGGATATCAGCCGCCTCTACAACAAGATTTTTGGCTTTTGTCTGGGGCAGAAAAGCGAGTTGTCTCCCGGTCAGGGGCTGGAAGTAAGGACCCTCAACGGTCGGTGGTTAAAGGGTAAACTTAAAAGAGCGAGCCAGTTCTTGGTTGTACTTGAAACTGAAGAGCACGGAGAAGTCGAACTTTTACCGCAGGAGATTAACCCGAAGGAGTACGAGCGGCTTTTTGCCGGTTATGCATCACATTTGCAGACGGTTGCCGTTTACGACGGCTGGCTCGAAAATCAATTGAGCGGAGGGGGGAGTTTGCGTTGTAATATTGAGTTTCCGGCAAGCGAGCAGACTGAAGTTCCCGACTGCAGTTTAAAGCAAATAAAAAGTTCTCCGGAATTAGAATCGTCATTGGCGGCCGTCAGGAGGCGTGTATCAGAATGGGAAGAACAGAATGGCAAGCCTTTTGCAGTATCTTTTGCCGCCGTAAAAAAGGGGGAAAAGTGCATTCTTTATGTTTCCCTCAACTCAGACACGGACGGTTACACGCCCTGGGAGCGGTTGCGGCAGACGGCAGCCTTGTGGCGGCAATGGGCCTTTAACTGCCTTGCCCAAGAGCAGGTTGAGAAACTTTCAGATGCTTATGTAGCACTGTTCTCGGGGAGTGAAGTTGTGGCCGGATCAATGTCACGCCAAGGCGAAGTATTCTGGGCGAAGAAAAAAGGCTCTCCGCAAAATTTACTTGCAGAGGACGTTGGTCTTTCACCGCCCTTGCCGGGGGGGGATTTGGTCGATTTGGGCGATTTAAAGGTAGAGATTTTTCCCGTCGACGCAGAGGAAGAGGATCGGAGCGACAGTCAAAACGATCGAATTGAGGACGAAGACGCCGAGGTTGTGAAGGAGGATGTCAGAGTTGTGGATGAGGACTTTGTAAATACTTTGACGGGGCGTATCCGGAAATTTGGTAACATGCTTCTAACCACCGGGGACCCGGTAGCCCGTAACAAGATAATGCTTCGAATCGTCAGCGAGTGTGCCTTGAACGGGGCGTACGATACAGGTCGTGAAACTTTAGATAACTATCTGCGCGCTATTGCCGATAGAGAAAATTTGCAAAACCTTGATGCGGCCGGATGCAAAAGTCTGGTACAGGCAATTTCATGCTCGGATTTCCTGGCCCAAATGCAGGTCATGGGTGATGAAATAAAGCTTACCAAAGGTTTCAGGAACTGGATATTTAAGAGTCCTGTTCGTTTGGGATTGTTGGTAAACACGTTGACACCGCAAGATAACTGGCGGCGTTGCGCAATGATAATGCAGATTCTCTCTGAGCATGATATGGAGGGGAGGGATGATTATTATAAATTGATTCTGGCGCTTGCTGTAGTTTGGGACCAACCCCGGCCGGCGCTCCATAGAGAAGCGGATAAAAGCCCGCCTTTCAAGCCGGCGTTAAAAGAGAGATATGATTATTTCAGGCAGGAATTATTTGAGAACAGTAAAGCAAAAATTCCCTTTGAGCGTTTAACCGCACAGGCTTTAACCTATGTGGTTGATACGCCGGTGCCGCTGAATGAATTGCGGTGGGCAAAAGAAAATATCGGCGGGGCAGCTCCGGGGTGGGATAAAAGATATTTTGAGGTTGGATTTGATAAACGGCGTTTTAAAGAAGGATACAGGGAGTGGCCGTATGGACGTTACACCCTGGCCAAGATTGCTAAGTATGGCGGTACCGGTCTGGATCGGGCCTATTACGCGACTATTGCCGCCCGGGCTAACGGTATTCCGGCTGTACTGTTCCAATCACGTAATCATCAGTGGCGACGGCCGGGCTGGTTCGCTTACATGCGCGGCAGTCGCCGCTGGGAAATGACAGCAGGTAAAAGGTCGAGAGAGGGAGACCTGAGGGGCGTGGCAGTTGACCCGCAGACCAACAGAAAATTAGTCGATCACCAAATGGCTATCCGTTGCGAATATTCCCTCCCGTCCAAGGCTGATAACGTTACCGCTGCAGATCTGCTTAGGGTTGCCAAATTTTATGCGGAAGAAGGTCGTGCCGACGAAGCCGTACAGGTGGCGCAAAAGGCCTTGCGGGCAGAGCCGTTATATCTGAATGCATACCGTTTCCTGGAAAAACAATTTACGTACAGTTTCCTCGAAAAACAATTGGGGGCCTCAGAGCTAACCGGAGATTTGTTGAAACTTCTACACCGTCAGGCGGAGGTATTCAAGGGCAACGTTGCTGAAGTTTACGCTGAATGTATTCTGAAAAGAGCGGACATCCTGGCTGAAATGGACAAGTTGAAGAAGGCTGAGGATGAACTGCTTTATGCCGAAAGGGTTCTGAATCGTGATCGTGCGGATTTGGCCCGTAAAATTGCCATGAAGCGTTTACGCATAAAGGCAAAGAAAGGGCAGGATCGGCAGACCCGCGCAGCTTATGAAAGGTTTTTGTTGAATAATGCCGGAATCGGTGGCGAGATAATTTCGGTGCTCAAGTCCTATGTCGAGTTTACCGGGAAGAGCGGTCAAACTAAAAAAGCGGTTGATTTTATGCGTCCTTTTATTAAAAAATTGGAGTATCTGAAGCCTCGAGCAAAGGCAGCATGCTTCGAACTGCTTGGGCAGGCTTATGAAAATGCCGGTGATGCCAACCGTGCTCAACAGGCTCGGGAGGATGCCGAGCGTCTGCGTTAATCCGGAGTTCGTAACGGATAGAGACCGGACGGATTTCAGCACGAGCCTTTTTGTGGGCGGGAGTTGGGGAGGGGTAGCGGTGAAATAAGCCAATTTACCCTGCTCTGCATCTTGGTCTTGCGAAAAAAAAGAGTGTACGGGCTTTCATTGGGGTTATTACCTGTTAAGGTGTTGTAAGAGGAGAAAGGGCGAAAAGGTTTTGCTTCATAAAAAATCATAAAACGATAGAACTGGAGATTTGAGATATGAACGGATTTGATAATCAGCAGCCGGAGTTAGTACAGGCCTTGCGCGAGTTTTTTCAAAAGGGTGGATTGACGCTGATCATAGTGATCGGCCTGCTTATCTTTATCGGCATCGGCCTAGCAACTTCGGTATACAGTGTGCAGACCCAAGGAAGGGCCGTAGTGAAACGCTTCGGTGAAGCTGTGTCCATCAAAAAACCGGGGTTGAAATGGAAGCTTCCTTTCGGTATCGACAAGGCTTATTTCGTACCCACAAAACGGGTTCTGAAAGAGGAATTCGGCTTCCGAACCGAGAAACCGGCAAGACGGACAACTTATTCTAAGACCGATGCTACCAGCCGGGAATCACTGATGTTGACCGGTGACTTGAATGTTATTGATGTTGAATGGGTAGTGCAATACCGCATAACTGACCCCAAAAAATACCTTCACGCCATACGCCGGCCCCGGGAAACGATTCGCGACACATCCGAGGCCGTGATGCGCCGGATTGTCGGGAATCGGGTTGGGCGTGATGTGGTTACCGGCGGCCGGGTCGAGGTGGCTGCTGAGTCGAAATCTGAGTTGAAACGTATCCTGGACGAGTATGACTTCGGAGTCAGCGTGCAAAGAGTTGAATTACAGGATGTTACCCCCCCTGATCCGGTGAAGCCAGCGTATAATGAGGTCAATGAAGCCCAGCAGCAGCGTGAACGGCTTATTAACGAAGCTGAAAAATATCGAAACCAGATGATCCCGAAGGCCAGAGGTGAGGCAGATCAGACCGTAGCGGAGGCGCAGGCCTATCAAGCCGAAAGAGAGAATAGCGCCAGGGGCGGAGCCGCCCGGTTTACGGCGATTCTGGAAGAGTATGAGAAAGCCAAAAAAACTACGCGGCGACGTCTGTTCCTAGAGATGATCGATGAAGTTCTGCCCAGGCTGGGGAAGGTATATGTAATGGATCCGTCGCAGAATTCTGCCTTGCCGTTACTCGACCTCGGGGGTGAATCCCTGCGCAATAAAAACAATTAAAAAAATAATTAATAAAAAACAAAAAGGAATAAATAAATGAAACAAAAACTTGGATTTATGGTGATGCTTGCGGTCGTTGCGGTCGCCGTGCTTGTCGGTGTCATAGTGTTGGCGTCGTCGGCTTATACCGTTGATGAAGCGGAACAAGCGGTTGTGCTGCAATTCGGAAAACCGATTGGCGAAACGATTACCGAGCCCGGACTGCATTTCAAAATGCCGTTTGTACAGGATGTGCGCCGCTTTGACAAAAGATTACTGGTGTGGGACGGGGATCCGAATCAGATTCCGACTCGCGGCCGGGAGTATATTTCCATAGAAACAACCGGTCGCTGGAAAATTGTTGACGCCCTGCGCCTTTTGGAAAGCGTCAATGATGAATCCGGTGCGCAGTCCCGCCTTGATGATATTATTGACTCGGTTGTCCGGGATAAAATTTCCAGCACCGAACTGGTTGAGATTGTCCGGTCCAGCGACTGGGAAGTCAGCGAAAAAGACTTGGAACAAGTAAAAGACATGAAGTCTGGCGAGAAACAGGAAGAGTTAACGCGTGAAGTGCGTATGGGCCGTCAGAAACTTACGCGCAATATCCTGGCGGAAGCAAGCAAAGGCATGCCCGAAAAATACGGCATAGAATTGGTGGATGTCCGAATCAGCCGGTTAAATTATATTCCTTCGGTTCGGGAGCAGGTCTTCAACCGGATGATCAGCGAACGCCAGCGGATTGCGGAACAATTCCGTTCGGAAGGACAGGGCGAGGCTTCTCGTATCCGCGGTGAAACATCCCGCGACCTCGCCAGAATACGCTCTGAAGCTAAACGTAAAGCGGAAGTTATCCGCGGTGAAGCGGATGCTGATGCTACCCAAATTTATAATGAGGCTTATTCAGCTGATCCCGAGTTCTATAAATTCTCCCGAACGCTGGAAAGTTATGCCGATTCACTGTCTGAAAAAACGATTCTGGTTATCGGGGCCGACTCAGAATACTTTGAATATTTCCGCGGCATTGAACTGGATTAACGCCCGGGGGGACAGCTTGCTAATAAGCATGATTGTCGCAAAGACGCCAGAGATACGTAAAGGGTCGGTAATGATGGGAATGGCAAGGAGCCCGACCAAATGTTCCAAACGACGCTTGAGCACAGCCTTTAGCCCGAACATTGCATGAAAAATGAGATTATGCGAGACGAAGC
>JAWOEV010000240.1:0-11191 GCA_046482565.1 Lentisphaeria bacterium
CCGAAGGAGCGAACTTAAATGACCGCGTCCTAGTGGAATTGGAGGAATGGGAAGACCCGCAACTTAACCCGGAAGGTCAGATCACCGAAGTAATCGGTCCTGCCGATGACCCCAACCTAGATACCCTGGCGGTTATCAAGGCATATGAACTGCCTCTGGAATTCCCCCCGGAACCCGTCAACGAGGCACAACAGACGACTATTGATAAAAATCTTTACCAGCAGCGGGCCGACTTGCGTGACAAGTTCATTTTTACTATAGATCCGGATACCGCCCGCGACTTTGATGACGCAATATCGCTGGAAAAAACCAGTAATGGAGATTGGCAGATCGGTGTGCATATAGCCGATGTAAGCCACTTTGTAACGCCTGGTTCCGCCCTTGACAAAGAAGCCTCCAAGCGTGGAACAAGCGTGTACCTGCCGGACAAAGTAATCCCCATGCTTCCCGAACAGTTGTCGAACGGACTTTGTAGTCTCAAGGAGGGGGAGGAGCGTTTGGCTTTCTCGGCAATCATAACCGTGGATGACAAGGCCGAAGTCAAACAGGCAGAATTCACTCCCAGCGTTATCAGTTCCAATAAACGGCTGACGTACGAGCAGGCGCTCGATATTCTGGAACCTCCCGAAGGTCAAGCAGAACCGGATTCTTCATTCAGTGCTGAGTTGGTTGACAAGGTTCGCAACGCCCATCGGCTGGCACAAAAAATGCGCGACAGACGGGCCCGGTCAGGAGCTCTGATGATGGATTTGCCCGACGTGAAATTTGTGATCGGGGATGACGGCCGAATCGAGGATGTCAAATCGGTAAGTTATGATATCTCGCATCAATTGATCGAGGAACTGATGCTCTTGGCAAATGAAGAGGTATGCCGGTATCTCGACAAGCGCGGCATTGTGCAAATCCACCGGATCCATGCCGAGCCTGATGAAGAAAGTCTGGGAGAAATTCAGGAAATGCTGCGCCAAAGCGGTATCCACGCCGGTGATCTCACCGATCAGAAAAACCTAGCGGACGCCCTCCGGCAAATCAAAGACTTGCCCGCCGCCCATGCCTGGTACACCAGCATACTGCGCAGCCTCAAACGCGCCGAATACTCTATCGAACCCATCGGTCATTACGGACTGGCCAAAGATTACTACGCACACTTCACCTCACCCATTCGGCGCTATCCGGACCTGGTTACGCATCGGTTGCTCAAGGCCGTTCTGGCTGGTGAAAAAGTCACATATGCTAAAAGTCAGCTTGAAGAAATCGCTGAACACAGCTCGGCCCGTGAACAGGTGGCAACCCAGGCAGAACGCGAAATAAATGACCTCAAATTGTTTCGTTTCTTCCAGGAACAAATCGAATCCGGCAACCTCCGCACCTATAATGCCGTAGTGGTAGATGTGCGTAATATGGGGGCGTTTATTGACCTGCCGGAAATCGGGGCGGGCGGCCTGATGCATGTCTCAGACTTAACCGATGATTTTTATGATTATGATGAGAAGCGCAATGAACTCCGCGGACGCCGTACCGGTCGACGCATTGCCATGGGTGAAAGGTTGCCGGTAACCGTCGTGAAAGTTGACGAAAATAAGCGATTCTTGGATTTCGCACCTGCCTAATATAACAACCTGATTCCGTGAAATTCCAGCGGTGGCGCAGATGGTTGCGAGACAAGGCGCGGCTGTAGTAACTACTGCAAGACAAAGGCTCGCAAGCAGATGCGTCGCCGCTGGAATTCCCTTTGCGGGAAAATTAGCAAAAAAACCATTTCCCCCAACGGGTTAAAACGAAAAAAGTCATAAGCTCTGTGATTCAAACAATAAAGATCCTTTTTCGCCAACTTTCTCACGGGTTCAGGAACAAGTAAAAAAGTTTAATAAAATGCAGACCTATCTCGAATGTATGACCTGTTTTGTCCGGCAGACCCTAGACGCTGCCCGGCATGTGACAGATGACGAAAAAGCCCAGGAAGAAGTGCTTCGAGCCGCACTGAAAGAGCTGAGCGAAATCGACATGAGTGCCCCGCCGCCGGTTATGGCGCAGCATATCCACCGGTTCATAAGATCCCGCTTCGATTTGCCCGACCCCTACCGGACCGAAAAAAAACTCAGTAACAACCGCGCCCTTCAACTTATGCCGCAGCTTATCGAAAAGGTTAAGAATTCCGACGTCCGCCTCGAAACCGCTGTCCGCCTGGCGATAGCCGGTAATATCATTGATCTCGGCGTCAAAAGCCAAGTACATGAAGAGGACATAAACGGGGCTGTAGAACATGCCCTGAATACAAAATTTGACGGTGATGTCCAAGCACTGGAAAACGCGCTGGCTGAGGCTGATTCGATTTTGTACCTGGCCGACAATGCGGGCGAGATTGTTTTTGACCGCTTGCTACTGGAACAGCTGCCGAGGGAGAAACTTACGGTCGCAGTCAAGGGGTCGCCGATTATAAACGATGCCCTGCGGGAAGACGCGGAACAAGCGGGAATAACCCAGGCATTCCGGGTCATCGACAACGGCTCGGACGCACCAGGCACCGCCTTGGCAGCCTGCAGTCCGGAATTCCTGGAAGAATACGAAAAGGCAGATTTAATTATCAGTAAAGGGCAGGGAAACTACGAAACACTGAGTCACGAAAATAAAAACATTTTTTTCCTGCTAAAAGTCAAATGCCCGGTCATTTCCCGGGACGTCGGGCGTGAAATCGGGGCGCTGGTTTTGACCCGGGCCGAAGGTAAACCAGTCGGGTAGTTATAGACCCTCCGCGAAAAAGGGTTTACCATTGTTCTGAAATCAAACGCCTCCACTGTCCTTGAGGCAGTGGTGCGAAAGTTTGGGAAAATGTATGGCGCTTGTCCTTTTCCCCAAACGTTCGCTCCACCGCGGCACCGCCAAAGGCAGACCCGAAGGGAACCCCGGCGGCGGCGTTTTGAATTCAACAGCCGAGGGCAACCCTTTTCCCGGACGGGCTAAACAACCTTTCCTCAATAGGAGCTTAAAATGCAAATCTGCATGATGACCAACACATACTTACCCCATGTCGGGGGGGTTGCGCGTTCTGTTCAAACCTTTACCCGGGAATATCAGAAACGCGGTCACGGAACACTGGTGGTGGCCCCCGCATTTGCTGACGCCCGGAAAAGCACTGCGGATGTTGTGCGCCTGCCGGCAATCCAGGATTTCAACGGCAGTGATTTTTCCGTACGCCTGCCCATCCCCGGCTTCCTCTACGATGCAATCGAAGAGTTCCAGCCGGATTTAGTCCATTCGCACCATCCGTTTTTACTGGGTGATACCGCTGTCCGCATTGCCCGCCAATGGCAAAGGCCCTTGATTTTCACCCACCACACACTGTACGAACGGTATACACATTACGTCCCCTTTGACTCACAAGCCATGCGCGACCTGGCGGTTAAGTTGGCTACCACGTATGCCAATCTGTGTTCCCTAGTAATTGCCCCCAGTGAAAGCATTGCAAAGCTCTTGCAGAAGCGCGGGGTTAAGGTGCCCGTTGAAGTTGTCCCGACTGGCGTGGATGTAGATTTTTTCCGGCAAGGCGACCGCAACCGCGGCCGCCAAACCTGCAACATTAAAGAAGATACGTTCGTGATCGGTCATGTCGGTCGCCTGGCGGAAGAGAAAAACCTGGAATATCTCAGCCAGGCCGTTGCCAAGGTTCTTGCCCAAAACCGCAAGGTGCTGTTTCTTGTTGTCGGGGACGGGGAGGCGAAAAGCAAAATGACGGCGGTTTTCAAACAACACGGCGTGGAACAGCAGCTTTTTATGCCGGGCAAATTGACCGGCTCCGCATTAGCCGATGCTTACCGCGCCATGGATCTGTTTGCTTTCGCCTCCACCAGCGAAACGCAGGGAATGGTTGTCGCCGAGGCTATGGCCGCTTCGCTGCCGGTAATCGCTCTTGATGCGCCGGGCGTCAAGGAAGTAGTTCAAGATTATGAAAACGGCCGCTTATTAAACAGCAACATCGGCACTGAGGAGTTTGCTGAAGCCCTGCTGGAAATATCCAGACCCGCAAGTACTGAGCAACGCCGGAATATGGCTGAAAAAGCCCACCTTACCGCCCGGGACTTTGACACCCAGGTGTGCGTCGATAAAATGCTACAATCATATGAACAGGTACTGACCGGCAGCGACAAACATCCGCCGCGTCACGAACCCCAAGAAGGCTGGAAGCGAATCGTCAACGGCATTGCCGCGGAATGGGAGTTGCTGACTCAAAAAGCCAACACCCTTTCACCGAATGCAAAAGAAAAATAAACTTTTCATTGACAGTACAGCCAAACCATGCTAATATATTACAAAATGCGACAATACACGACAAAAACAACACTTTATTAAATTTTAAAACAAGGACGAAATCGCAAAAATGATTCTTACGCTGAAAGAACTTGCCAATCATCTCCGAGTCAATGAACGCACTATCTTGCGTATGCAGCAGTCCGGCCAAATCCAGGGCGTCAAAGTCGGCGGTCAGTGGCGTTTTAACAGCAGCCAAGTGGATGGCTTGTTCTTTCCTGAATCTGATAACGGCGCTGACGGAGCTGTACCACTTGCCGAAATAACCCGCACTCACTTGGCGACTCCCCTGAGCCGAATCATGCAAAAAGACTGCATGCTTCTGGACCTACAGGCTGATGACGCTGAGGGGGTAATTGGTGAAATGTGCCAAGCGGTCATGAATCAGAACCTGCTCCTGGATTTCGACGACCTGAAAAAGCGGGTCATGGCCCGGGAAAAATTACTGAGCACCGGTGTCGGAAACGGCCTTGCCATTCCACACCCCCGGGATCCGATTCCGGCGTTGAACGCTCCGGCTGTCGTTATTTTCGGCAAAAGCTCCAAGGGGATTGATTTCGATACCCCCGACGGTGAGCCCGTACAACTTTTTTTCCTTTTAGTGAGCAAAGAAATCCAGATGCACTTGCACGTCATGGGGCGCTTAGCCCACATGCTTCGCGATGAATCGATAGTCGCGGGACTAAAAAAAGCGCAGGATGCGGACGAAGTAATGCGCCTGGCCCTAGAAGTCGAACGCGAAGCTTTCCTGACTGAAAAAGAGTAAACCGGAAGCTCCGACCGCTTTCTTAAAAAGGCATCCTGTCCCATATTCAGATTAAATTTTCACCTCGGGTCAGTGAAAATATCTCTCCAAGCCGTTATATTATGAGGTTATAAGATCAGCAACCAACAAACCAACAAGCAATAGTAATTAACAAATAAAGAGATACTTATGGCACAACCGAAAAAATACAATGTGGCAATTGCCGGTGCCACGGGCGCCGTCGGGCAGGAAATGCTGTTAACCCTGGAACGACACAAATTTCCGGTGGACGAATTGAAGCTTCTGGCGTCAGCGCGCTCCGTCGGCAAAGAAATGGAATTTGCGGGGCGAAAAATTGCCGTTGAAGAACTGACCAAGGACAGCTTTGCAGGCGTTGACTTTGCGCTGTTCAGCGCGGGCGCTTCACGTTCGCGCGAATTTGCCCAGGCTGCAGTGGATGCGGGAGCAATAGTGATTGATAACTCCAGTGCCTTCCGCATGGACCCCGATGTACCCTTAGTCGTGCCGGAGGTCAATCCGGAAGACACATTCCAGCACAAAGGCATTATCGCCAACCCTAACTGTACCACAATCATCATGCTGGTGGCACTGAAGCCGTTACATGATATTTCCCCGATCAAGCGCATAATCGTCAGCACCTACCAAAGCGCCAGCGGGGCCGGTGCAAAGGCGATGGAAGAACTCACTATACAGGCGGAGGAAGTCCTGGCTGGCAAGGAACCTACCAAAGCTGTACTGCCGCATCAAATCGCTTTCAACCTCTTCAGCCATAATAGCGCCATACAGGAAAACGGCTACTGCCAGGAAGAAATGAAGATGGTAAATGAAACCCGTAAAATGATGCACAACCCAAGAATTCAAATATGTGCGACCACAGTGCGAGTCCCGGTTCTGCGAGCGCACGCTGAGTCAATCAATATCGAACAGGAAAGGCATGTCTCGCTCAAAGAAGCTATGGCCGCCCTGGAAAATGCCCCCGGCTTGAAAGTAGTACATCAGCCCGGAGAAAACTACTTCCCGATGCCAATTGACGCTACCGGCAAGGAAGAGATCTTCATCGGCAGGGTTCGTGAGGACAGCAGTTGTAAAAATGGCCTGGCCATGTTCGTCTGCGGCGATCAGCTCCTGAAAGGCGCCGCTCTTAATGCCGTCCAGATAGCCGAGCAACTCGTTAACCAATAAAGCCAAGGCACGACAAACGAGCCGGAGTCCTGCATACCCCCTCCCTCCCAGCGCGCCGCTCCCCGGGTATGAAAGCGGCGCCAGACCACTGTGACACGATGTCCCACTGTGACGCTGTAGCGGGACACGGACGCCCCTTCTTGCTTCATTCGCCCTTTTTTACAAGCAAGATTGCCAAGTCTTAAAGCCCTTGTCGACAGTTTGTTCTGACTGTTTGAATTGGCCTGGCAAGCATCCTGCGAGTATATATGGCAGTCAGATAAAATTGTTGCTTAGTGTGTCATTACAGAGCGTCAATGCGCCGACTGAGCCGCAAGTTAAAACACGAATCAGCCATACAGAACGCATACGAACCAAATAGAGCTAACAGGAGTTTACATATGAGTAAAATATTAGGAATTGATTTAGGCACGACAAATTCGTGCATGGCGGTAATGGAGGGCGGTGACTCTAAAGTAATACCGAATGCCGAGGGTAACCGCACGACGCCATCCGTCGTCGCTTTTACAAAAGACGACGAACGCCTAGCCGGTGCCACTGCCAAACGCCAAGCGGTAACCAACCCCAACCATACAGTATTTTCCATCAAGCGCTTCATGGGACGTAAGTATGAAGAGGTTAAGCATGAGATTGACCTCGTCCCTTATGAAGTGGTAAAAGCCTCGAACGGCGATGCCCATGTAAAAATTGAAGACAAAACTTATTCCCCCCCGGAAATTTCGGCTATGATTCTGCAAAAGCTGAAAACTGACGCCGAAGCTTACCTCGGGGAAGAAGTGAAAGAGGCGGTTATAACCGTACCAGCCTACTTCAACGACAGTCAGCGGCAGGCGACCAAAGATGCTGGCCGGATCGCCGGATTGGAAGTAAAGCGCATAATCAACGAGCCCACCGCCGCATCACTGGCCTATGGCCTTGATAAAAAGAAAGATGAAAAAATCGCGGTCTATGATCTGGGTGGCGGAACCTTTGATATCTGTCTGCTGGAAATCGGCGACGGCGTCTTTGAAGTAATGGCTACCAACGGCGACACCCATCTCGGCGGTGACGACTTTGACGAAAAAATCATTGACTGGATGATTGCCGAATTCAAGAAAGAAAACGGGATTGACCTCGGCAAAGACGCGATGGCCCTACAGCGCCTTAAAGAAGCAGCCGAAAAAGCCAAGTGTGAACTTTCATCCAGCCAGTCTACTGACATCAACCTGCCTTTCATTACAGCAGACCAAAGTGGGCCTAAGCATCTGACGATGACCCTCCCCCGTTCCAAGTTTGAACAACTTAGTGCTGATTTGGTTGACCGCACAAATAAGCCCTGCAAAGACTGCTTGAAAGATGCGGGAACAGCGGCTGGCGACATTGATGAAGTCATCTTGGTCGGTGGCCAGACCCGAACCCCCAAAGTGCAGGAACTGGCCGAAAAGATTTTCGGCAAATCACCGCACAAAGGCGTCAACCCGGATGAGGTTGTGGCAGTCGGCGCGGCCATCCAGGGCGGCGTTTTGCGCGGCGATGTTGACGACGTGTTGCTACTCGATGTAACCCCCCTGTCTCTGGGTATCGAAACTCTCGGCGGCGTGTTCACGAAGCTGATCGAGCGCAATACTACTATCCCGAGTCGTAAAAGCGAAATATTCAGTACCGCGGCTGAAAATCAGACTTCGGTTGAAATTCATGTCTTGCAGGGCGAACGCGAAATGGCGGCTGACAATAAGTCAATCGGTCGCTTCCGTCTGGAAGGCATCCCCGCCGCTCCGCGCGGCGTGCCGCAGATCGAAGTCACGTTCGATATCGACGCTAACGGTATTCTGCATGTATCCGCTAAAGACTTGGGTACGGGTAAAGAGCAGAAAATTACGATCACGGCCAGCTCCGGCCTTGATGAGCAAGACATCGAAAACATGGTTAAAGACGCTGAATCCCACGCCGATGAAGACCGCAAAAAGAAAGAGGCAGTCGAAACGCGGAATAAAGCTGACTCTATGGTCTATCAGACTGAAAAGCAGCTTGAAGAACAAGGCGATAAGTTGTCTGATGACGTCAAGAAGCCTATTCAGGATGGCATTGATGAGCTCAAGAAGGCAATCGAAGCCGATGACGTTGACAAGATGAAGTCGGTCATGGAAGATCTTGAAAGCAAGATGCATAAGATGGCTGAACAGATGTATCAAAACGCTCAAGCTGAACAACAGGGCGCTGAACAACAGCAGGCTCAAGGTCAGCAGCAGAGTGGCCAAGCCCGGCAAGAGGGCGGCGATGATGATGATGAAGTCATTGACGCGGACTATGAGATGGTCAATGACGAGGACAAAGAAAACGACAAAGACAACAAAAATCAGTAAGCCGTAAACCCCAACCTGAAAAAGTAAAATTTTCAGGTTGGGGTGATCGTAATCGTATAAGTAAAACCTAACCCCAAACAAAGAAAGAAGGAGAAAAAACAGAATGGCAACAAACATCAAACCTCTAGGCGATCGCGTCCTGGTCGAACCCGTTGAGGAGGCCGAAAGCGAACAGGGTGGAATCATCATTCCTGACACCGCGCAAGAAAAACAGCAGAGCGCAACTGTCGTTGCCCTGGGAACTGGCAAGACCGATGACGAAGGCAAAAAAGTGCCGTTCGAAGTCAAAAAAGGCGATACCGTCCTGACCTCGAAATACGGCGGCACTGAAATATCCATGGAAGGCAAGGATTACAAGATCCTCAGCGCCAGTGATATCCTGGCTGTGCTTGACTGATCAAGCGTAGCTTTTTGATTTTCTAGTGCAGAGAATCAAGCAATAATCAAAAGTTAAATTCAAACAAGGAGTACATTAAGAAATGGCAGCAAAACAGTTAGTATATGATGAAAATTGCCGGCAGGCTCTTCTGCGCGGCGTCGAGAAACTCAGTCGAGCAGTCAAAGTTACGCTCGGACCGAAAGGCCGTAACGTTGTGCTTGATAAAAAGTTCGGCTCACCTACTATCACCAAGGACGGGGTAACCGTTGCTAAGGAAATCGAACTGGAAGATCCCTTTGAAAACATGGGTGCTCAGATGGTCCGTGAAGTTGCCAGCAAAACTTCTGATATTGCCGGTGACGGGACAACGACCGCGACGGTTCTGGCCGAAGCGATCTTCCGCGAAGGCCTGAAAAACGTTACAGCCGGGGCCAACCCCATGAGCCTGAAGCGCGGTATCGACCAGGCAGTTGAGTCTATTGTTAAGGAACTCGGCAGTCTCAGCACTCAAGTTGAAGACCGTAGCCAGATCGCTCAGGTAGCCAAGATCTCCGCCAACGGCGAAGAAACCGTTGGTAACATCATTGCCGACGCTATGGACAAGGTTGGTAAAGACGGTACTATCACCGTCGAAGAAGCCAAGTCCATTGAAACGTCGCTGGACGTAGTCGAAGGTATGCAGTTCGATAAGGGATATCTCAGCCCTTATTTCGCGACCGACCAGGAAAACATGGAATGCGTCCTTGAGGACTGCATGATTCTGATCCATGAGAAGAAAATCAGCAACCTGCAGGATCTCCTGCCGCTGTTGCAGAAAGTTGCCCAGCAGGGTAAACCGTTCCTGATCATCGCTGAAGATGTTGAAGGCGAAGCGCTGGCAACCCTGGTTGTCAACAAGTTGCGTGGTATGCTGACTTGCGCCGCAGTTAAAGCACCTGGTTTCGGCGAACGCCGCAAAGCCATGCTGGAAGACCTTGCGACGCTCACCGGCGGTACCTGCATTACCGAAGATCTCGGCCTCAAGCTCGAGTCGGTAACGCTGGATCAACTCGGTGAGGCAAAGCGCGTAACGATCGACAAAGACAACACCACGATTGTTGAAGGCGCTGGCAGCCAGGAAGATATCGCTGGTCGTGTCCGTCAGATCAAGCACCAGATCGAGGAAACCACCTCGGACTATGATCGCGAAAAATTGCAGGAACGTTTGGCCAAGCTGGCTGGCGGTGTTGCCGTGATCAACGTCGGGGCTGCGACTGAGACTGAAATGAAAGAGAAAAAGGCGCGCGTTGAAGACGCTCTCCACGCTACCCGTGCAGCGGTCGAAGAAGGTATCGTTCCCGGTGGCGGCGTCTCTATCATCCGTTCAGCTACCAAGGCTCTCAAGGATTTGAATCTCGAAACCGAAGATGAAAACATCGGTGTCGAGATTGTCCGTAAAGCCATCGAAGCACCGCTTCGTCAGCTGGCAACCAACGCTGGTGTTGAAGGTTCGATTGTTGTCCAAGAGGTCAAAAATCTCAAAGGCAACAAGGGCTACGACGCCGCTAACGACAAATATGTCGATATGCTGGAAGCCGGTATTATTGACCCGACCAAGGTTGAACGTAGTGCCCTGCAGGACGCTGCTTCGGTTGCCGGCCTGCTGGTAACCACCGAATGCCTGGTCACCGAAATTCCTGATCAGGAAGAAGCTCCTGCTGGCGGTGGCGCTGGTGCCAGCGGCATGGGCGGCATGGGTGGCATGGGCGGTATGGGCGGCATGATGTAACCACATCACGCCCGATCGCCGGCAAACTCAAATGCCGGAATCCAAAACACCAAAGCCGGTCCCGTTCGCGGGGCCGGCTTTTTTTATGGAATTGTGCCCAGCTGATATGGGCAAACTTTTCCCTCGCATTATGCATACCGTGTTGTTAAAGAGCCTGTTTTTACTAATGAACCCCCGGGGGGATTGCAAGCGAGATGACGACCGCCGGAGAGTTTCAACAGGATTTGGGACATCCCTAGCCCAAGTTTCGCAACTTGGGCTATAAGTCGTTGCGCCGCAACGACCGGATTTCGTGTGGCACTACAAAGCCGACGAATTTTTCATGACCTCGTCTATAGCCCGTTGCTGATCCGCCGTCTCCTCAAAGGGGAAGCCGTTCTCGAACTCGTTCTGCCAATGGGTATCCTTTTGAAAAGCAGTTCCTTCCACTGTCTCCCGTTCCGCCTGGG
>JAWOEV010000252.1:0-2994 GCA_046482565.1 Lentisphaeria bacterium
CTTGATTGCAAAATCCGAAATAAGGAATTCATTAGTGCACTCCCAATCCAGCTTCAGTTGGCCGGAATAATCGCCGGCTGTTGCTGTGAGGTTAGATATTGTGGATTTTTCGTTCATGGCGTTTTTGCTCTCCTTTGTGATCTTTCTGTCCTTGCTTACTGTCCTGCCGTTTATACCCATAATTTTTGGAACGGCAGGTATTTACTGGGATACCCGTTCTCCGGAGGCGGTTGAGAAGACCATCGCCGGTGAGCGTGAAGACGAAGCGGTTGAGCGTGAGCCTGAACGGAAACTTCAGCGCCTTACTGAAAAACTGCCTGCCATTGACGAAGCCGACAAAGACGAGATTCGGGACATAGCAAGTCGGTACCTGGGGGTTGACTCGGGTGACGCAACGAAAAAAGTTGAGAAGGCTGGCAAGTTCAGCTTCAATAGTGCCGTACCGCTTAGGGTCAAGCGTACTGTTGCCCCCTTGGCTGATTCAGGAGATTCTTTTGACCATTCTTCTGTCTTCTGTTATGAAATATTATGGGAGGATGCCGCCGGTAACCGCAAGGTCTCAATCCTGAAGTATGGCCGGCCGGACCCCGAAATGGAGCGGTTGCTGCGACTTTTGAATATGATAAATGACAACTCCCGTTTACGAACTGTTTACGAAATTGTCGCTCCCATGCTCATGGATAAATCTGAGTGAGTATAGGGCCGGGTACTCGCGCGAGCTTTTTTGAGGTTGCTGCGCCGGAACGAAAATCTGGAGGAAATCAAGGATTTACAAACAATGCCTGTACAACTCTCTTGGGAAATTATAGTAACCGGTAGCATTGCGCATGTCTTTGCCCGTGGCCTGCAAACCTGTAAATACGGCCGTTTGCAGGCGGTCGCCAGTCGCACACAGGAAAAAGGAGCACCGAAATGAGTACAACCGCTCGCAAAAATAACGCGAAGAAGAACGTCGATACCGAAGGCCATATCGCCCATACCCAGGCCGCCGAATCCCAGCGCGGTCTGGACGGCGCGATGCGTGGCCCGATAAAAGTTACCATGATGGGGGCCGGCAGCGGCTTTACACCACGCCTCGTGAGTGACGTCGTGCAGATCAAGGGTATTGAGCCCGGTGAGGTGTGTCTTGTCGATATTGATGAGAAACGTCTTGCCGCCATGGAGAAATACATTGGCCTTGTCCTGGAAAAACATGGGGCGACGGACTGGAAAGTTACCGCCACCACCGAACGGCGTGAGGTGCTGAAAGACAGCGATTATATTGTCAACTGCATTGAGGTCTCGGGCGCGGAATGCGTGCGTTTCGATAACGACATTCCTCTGGAATACGGTGTCGACCAGTGTATCGGCGATACCATCGGTCCGGGCGGCCTGTTCAAGGGGTTGCGGACAGTTCCCGTCTTTTTGGAGCTGCTCAAAGACGCCGAGGAGTTGTGTCCGGACGCGCTGGTGTTGAACTATACTAACCCCATGAACATGATGACTTTGGCGGCCGGGCGCGCGAGCTCGATGCAGGTCGTTGGCCTCTGCCATTCAGTGCAGGGCACCAGCCATCTGCTGGCGCGCCGGGCTGGCGTTCCGTACGCGGAAATGGACTGGGAATGCGCCGGCATTAATCACTTGGCGTGGTTCACCAAACTGGAGCATAAAGGGCAGGATCTCTATCCCAAACTGATGGAAATGGCCCGCCGGGATCTGGCCGGAGATCCATCCGACCCCGATGATGCCAAGGATCGTGTCCGCAAGGATATGATGCTCCACTTCGGGGCGTTCATCACCGAAAGCTCCGGTCACCTCAGCGAATACCTGCCGTATTATCGTACCCGGGAGGACGCAAAGCAGAAATATCTGCGGGACAAGTATGATGGCGGTTCGTCGTTCTACGCCGACAACTGGCCCACTTGGCGCGAGAATGTTGACAAATCGCGCCAGGAGGTCATCAGCGGCAAGAAGTCGATTGACGAGCAGCGCAAGAAAGGCTGGGCGCGTTCCTGGGAATACGCCTCCTGGATCATTGAGGCCCACCAGAAGGATGCACCCTATCGCATCTACGGCAACGTCATGAACAAGAAAGACGGTGCCGGTCCCCTGATCGGCAACCTGCCGCACGACGGTTGCGTCGAGGTCGCCTGTATGATCGACCGCAACGGCATCAAGCCGACGGTGTACGGCAACCTCCCCCCGCAGATGGCTGGCATCTGCCGCAGTAACATGTCGATGTTCGACCTGGCCGCGCAGGCGGCCATCGAAAAGAGCAAAAATTTGGCCGCCCAGGCCCTGATGCTCGACCCGCTGACGGCGGCTGCATGTACCCCGGCCCAGATCAAGGAAATGACCGAGCGGCTGTTTGATGCCGAAGAGCAGTTTCTTCAGGGATATAAATAATAACTGAATCCTTTTTGCCTTGACTGCGGAGCGAATCACATTGGTTGTGCTCAGCTGGCGCTGGTTTGCGCTTGTTTTCGTTTGTCCCGGGGCATGGGCGCTGGCGGCGCTGGCAGGAAGCCGACGGGGACGTCGGCTCCACGGAGAGTTGTTGGGCGTTTAACTGCGCCGTTTGCGCTGGCTTGCGATTAGCCCGAACATTGCATGAAAAATGACATTATGCGGTATAAATACATGAATAAAAAAGGTTTATATCACTTTTTATAAAGTTACACTTTGTGACCTGGTGCATAATCTCATTTTTCACCCGGAGGGCGAAGCAACAGCATCACATCCGCCTACGCTCGGGCAGCTTCGGCGGATAAATCTGACTGCAATACTGTTGCTTCGTGATAGTATGTGGTTTTCTGCCCAGTCCAAGCGGAAAGTACAGTTCCTGGAGCCATAGTACATCCAGAGATGCTAGTGACATGTCTGGAGGCGTACTGGAGACACTCGGTTATTGCATTGGGTTAAACACCCGTTTTCGTGATTGAGTGCCGGCGAAAATCACTAGCTTGGAGTCACACTCCGCAGACCTGATTGCCAAGTTTCGCCTGGCTCCAGTGA
>JAWOEV010000022.1:0-6520 GCA_046482565.1 Lentisphaeria bacterium
GTTCGGATATTCAACAGAAGCATTGAGACCACAAGGGAAAATGGGAAAAACGGCCGAAGGGATTGAGGGAGTAATATTGAACCATTCAGAATTCAGAATTCAAAATTCAGAATTTTACAGAAAACCGTGAAGAACCAAAAGAAAGTTAGGAAAGCCCCTCCCTCACCTCTTCGCGCCTATGGCGAAGCAAACTGGCAATCGGCAAGAATATCGTCTTCAGCCTCCGGCCAACTTACTAATATCGCAACCAATATCAGCTAGGACCTCCGACTTGCCCGCCAAGTCCGCTTGTGAACTGACCAAAGCTTCCAGCGCCGACAAGGCCTCTTGCTCCGGATTAACCGCGACAAAACCCCGCAAGCGGTTATCACGGAGATACAGAGCGGCAAAATTATTATCAGGAAAGTCACCCCGCATAATCACATCATCATAAACGTTTTCCTCGCCGGCAAACTCGTAATGCAAATCAAAGCCTTCAGACCAGGCATAGGTCAGCAAGTCATAGTCTGCCTTTGCACCTGCCATGTTTTCACCGGCCAGGCCGCCGGTGTATTCCGCCTGCCCCCAATGCTCCACCCGACGTCTTTTATTGAAGTAGGGGTCCGGATAGTTGGCAATGTCACCCGCGGCATAAACAGCCGGATGGCTGGTTTGAAGCCGAGAATCCACAACCACCCCATTGTCGATTTGTAAATCTGCCTGTTCAGCCAGTTCAGTATTCAATTTGATTCCGACGGCACAAACGACAAAATCACAAGGCACTTCGCGTCCGGACTCAGTGATAACTTTTTCGGCTTTCCCGGGGCCACGCACCTCCGTTACTTTCTCGCCGGCAAGAACCGTCACCCCTTTATTTTCATAATATTTCCGCAACTGTTCGGCCAGCGCCGGGTCGGCAAAGCGTGGCCAAAGAGTATTATGGTGTTCGATAATCGCAACCTCGAGCCCCATTGAAGCCAGACTGGCAGTTATTTCCATACCGATGAATCCCCCTCCGATTACCGCGGCTTTCTGCGAGCTTTTGGCCGCCGCAGCAATTGCCGTAGAATCATCTAGGGTTCGCAACCGATAGACATCGTCGAAATCGATCCCATTAACCGGCAACCTTACAGCCTCACCGCCAGTGGCAAGCAGGGCTTTCTCAAACTGGACACCTTCCCCATTATCGAAAACCGCTTTCCGGGCATCCGAATCCAATTCAGTTACTCGACGCCCCAGTAATAATTCGACTTTATTTTCCTGGTAAAAAGCAGCTGGCTCACATAAGCAGTCATTTTTGCTTTTCTTACCTTGAAGAAACCCCTTGGACAGGGGCGGCCGGTTATAAGGCATGTGAGCTTCCTGCCCGACCAGCATGATCGTCCCTTCAGCATCATGTTTTCTAATCCCTTTCACGGCTTCGCATGCGGCCAGACCACCGCCTATCAATAAATACTTTACAGATTTCATTCTGATTACCTTTGATTTTTCTTTTTTTTCTCAAAACCAGCTTGCGGCTGGACTGTTCTACAACCATGCTTTATTTTACAACCAAGATACTCGTCAATGCAAATTTTCTGCTTTCCATGAAAAATGAGCCTGGTTTCATGGTTGGGGGGTTCTGGGGCCGAAAGGTCTTGAGCCAATTGTATTTGGCCGCCATTTCTGGTCAGGGGCATTGGATTAACGCTTACAATGATTATGGTGTTAACTGTGATTTTGCAACAAGTTGACACACGTGGCGGCGCTAGTGCAAAATAGACGCCATGCGAAAAGGTATCGCACCCACGTTCGTGCCTATTTCGGATGGCGTCTAAATAAAATGACCGAACAACAACTCACATGAATATTCAGGACACAATTAACCAGGTCGCCGGTTTAACCCGCCCGGTTGTAGGACTGCAAGTAACCCCCCAGGCCGCTCATGCGGTGGTTCTGCAGAAACACGACAATAAAACCCGGATACGCGGTTGTCATGCTCTGGATTTCCATGCCGAGGGGTTCCTCGATGAAATGGACTTTGCTGAACATTTGCCGGACTGGTTGAATGAACTAGGACTGCAGGACGCCGATATCATCCTCGGCGTACCGCAAGATGTCACAACCGTGCAACTCCTTGATTTCCCCCCGAACAGTCAGGAATCGCTGGACTCCATGGTCAGCCTGCAGACATCGCAACTGGCCGAGCTTTCGGATGAATCATTCACTTATGACTACGCAATCATGCCCCCTTCTTCCGAGCATCCGGTGCCGGTTCTCGTCGGGGTCTGCCTCGAAACCTTTATCCAGGATCGCCTGGAACACTACAATAAACCGGGTGTTAATTTGGCTGATCTGAGCATGGACAGCGTCGGCATTGTCAACGCCTGTGTTGCCTTGAAGCTTGACCTTCTAAAGGAATCAAGGCCGCAAATAATTCTTGACATGGCAACCGAAAGCACGACCATCGTCATCATGGGGGAAGGTAGAGTTCTGTATGCTGGCTGGTTGAATGTGGGGGTGGCTAATTACCAACAGGCACTGGCTGAAAAACACAGCGTCGGACTTGAACAAATACTGAACAATCCTGAACGTTACAGAATTACCCGCAAAAACAACCGTGACGACGATCCTCTGGCCCGCGTAAACCGCTTGTTTGCCAATGAACTGCAAGCCGCTTTTGAGCAATGGGCAGACCAGGTTGAAGAGGACGTCTCTTCGACAAGTATCATCAGAACATATATAACCGGCAACGGCTCCTCGTTGCCGCGCTTTTCTTCTTTCCTTGAAGAGGTTGCAAAATCAGAAGTGGAAATTCTTAAGTTGCAAATTTCTTCATCGGCATCGGAAAGCGCCGGGGCGGCCTACACCGCGGCCTACGGCCTCGCCCTGCAGGGCTTGGGAACCGGCCTGCTCAGCATCTCTTTGGCACCGCCGGAATTACGCTGGCTCGCCAAGCGCAGGCACCGGACAGGAGCAATAACGGCGGCCGCCGCCCTCTTGGCGCTGTTACTTGTAACCACCTTTTTCTGGAATTTTGCCCGCCTGAAAGAACAGGCCACAACGCTTAAAGTACAACGCCGCGAACTGGTTAAGTGCGAAAATATAATCGACGACCTAGAACAAACCCTCGCCCAATTGAGGGCGGATGAACAAATTCAAATTCCGATCATCGAGCACGGCAATCGCGCCCGAAAATATGCGGCCGCATTTGCCAAGCTATCTGAAGTGCGGGCCGACGACGACTGGTTTATTTATCTGGCAGACCGAGAATCGTTTGATGCTTATAAGAACGCTGAATTGCCACAGTCGTCAGTCTCCGGCGCAAGCAACAGAGCCAGCGATCGCCAACGTCAACCGCAAAATATTTCTCTGTTCGGAATGCGAAAAGAACAGCAAGCCAGTCCGGAAAATAAGGACATCCCCAAAAGGACCCGCCCCGGTAGAAATGTTGACGATGTAAAACCGTTAAAATCCATGGTCGCCGCCGGTTTTACTAAATTACGGGTTGATGACCCCCTCAAACCGGTAATCGATATGGTGGAAAAACTTAATCAGACCGCGCTCTTTAATAATGTTGACTGGCTTCAAGCCAGCTACCTGGAAGGGCGGCAGGATATTGTCAGACCATGGCAGCAGTTTCTGCTACAAAGACGCCAGAAACAGCCTGACACAGGTCGACAATATAAAGATTTCGCCCTGCAAATGCCGTTCAGCGAGTTGGACATAAAAACCGTCCCGGATAAGCAAGAATGAAAGATATCAAAAGACTGTATAACGAAATGCCGAAAGCCCATGTTATGATGCTCGGCTTATGCGGTGCTATGCTGGCGGTTTTTATTGCTACTCATCTCTTCCTTGTCCGCCCGGTCGCGCAAGATGTCAAGGCCCTTGAGCAGGAGGTAAATAGTAAACGCAACAATATACGAAAACGGGGGTGGCCAGTCAATGTCAGTAAACTGCAGGCAATCCAAAACCGCAAAGACCGTGAGCTGACTGACATTAGAAAGCGTAAGAACCGGGTAATAGCCAAGAGTACGGCGCTTTTTAAAGATAAAATAATGCGCTTGTACGATACGTGGCAGCATTTTGAAGAACAGGTATCGCGGCTGGATTACCAACAGGAATTCCTGCGCATTGAACGCAAACTGTCCAGTCGTGGAATTAAACTTCATAAAAATGTCCTGCAATTGAGTGAAGATTCGGAAGGCCGCAGTAATTATGAACTGATCTTGCAACTCTGGGTCCTTGAAGCAGCTGCGGATAAAATTCAAGCCTATGACCTGCAGCCCGTTATGGTTCCGGCATTCAAGCCGGATCCAGACCAGCCGGAAGCCGATCAGCCTACATCCCCACCGAAAGCTTCAGCCATTACGGTTTTGCCGGCGATGCCGTATTATCTGAATAAAACTTCCCGGACGCCATACCTGCTTGAGTTTGGAATCAGGTTCAAAGTAAAAGGCAAAGCGGCTGATTTATACGCTTTCTTAAGAAACGTCAGCGCCTCTCCCGATTTTCTCGCAACACCACGCATGGAGTTGCGTAAACCTGTGCCGACAGGGCGCGAAAATTCTGAAGATACGATGGCAACCGATATTGTCTGCACAGCTTACTATTTACTGGACAAAGACGCCCGGCCGGCAGCTGAAGAAAAAGCATCAAAGCCGAAACCTTTACCAGCGGGCGCCTAGCCCAAGTTTCGCAACTTGGGCTATAAGTCCTTGCGCCGCAAGGATCAATTTTCTTGTGGCACTACAAAGACGCCGAAGTTTTCATTTTGTTTTAGCCCGAATTTCTGCGAAAGTCGGGCTAGTACCCCGTCCGGCTTAAAACTTCGCACCACTGCCACAAGGACAGTGGAAGCGTAACTCCCTTTTCGCGGAGGCGCTTGAATATTAACAACAGGATTTCAGGCAATGAATCGTTTAAACACAATCTGGCAGAAAATACTGGACGAATGGGAACTCGCTCTCATGGGAGGAGTTAGCGCAGTACTGTTTATTCTCCTCGTCGTAATTACGCTCGACTTGCTGGGAGAGACAACCGTCCCCGCCACCCCGAACTCCTCTCTGCCCATAAAAGAATCGCGCATAAACCCAAAAAATGCCTACGCCATGCTTGAGCAACCCAGTGAGGGCGAACTGCCCGAGCAACATGCTTTCAAAACGGATATCGCCCCCCTGAAACAAACGCCGCAAGAACCAATACCCACGCCTGAACCGAAACCCCAACCGCCGGAAAAAGCAACCCCTGAACCGACACTTCCGGAACCAACGAAACCGGAAGAAAACCCCGCTCCGGAACCAACCCCTGAACCGGAGGAAACCCAATATCATGTTTATGCTTACGAGGGCTACGAACGCAACGCCAGCGGAAGCAAGATCGGGATCATGCACAACCTGACAACCGGGGAACGCGTAAAGCTTGCCGTGGGAGCTAAATGGCGCGGCCTCCTGGTTTCTGAAGTGAGCGCCACCGAGGCCGTTTTTCTCACCCCCTCCGGCCGGGATAAAACACTGACATCGGGCCGAAAAGTCAAAATTCCGGCCAAATAACCACACCCCGTATCGCACTGGCATTCACTCCCACCGATACCGTAAGGCGACCACAATCTTGAATCATGGAATACCCTCTGTGAAAAACCCATCTTCACAAAACGGCAAAGAGTTCGCCCGCGTCTATGATCGTAAACAGAAATGCTGGCTGTCTTTCTCTGAGCCCGTACATATCGTCGAGATATATAAAACCGCGAATTTGCTGCCGGCACTTGAAAAAATCGAGAATGCCTGCCGTACTGACAAGCTTTTTGCAGTAGGCTTCGTTGCTTACGACGCTGCCCCCGCCTTTGATGCCGCCATGCAGTGCCGCCGGGCACCCGATTTCCCCCTGCTCTGGTTCGGACTTTTCCCACCCCCCCGGAAAGCAAAGACTCTGCCGCTGAGTATTGCGGCACAAACACCACCCAGTTTTGACTATAACTGGTCGCCGACTGTCTCCGAAAATGAATACAACGCGGCAATTAAGCGGGTAAAAGATTACATCGAGCACGGACAAACCTATCAGGTAAATTATTCATTCCGCTTGCGAACCCGAATTGATGAGCAACCTGAAGCGCTCTTTGACCGCATAATTTCCAGCCAAGGCTTCGGCTATGGAGCTTTTCTGCAAACCCGACAGTGGACCGTCTGTTCGGCTTCCCCGGAGCTTTTCTTCGCAAAGGACGACGCCCACCTGAAGATGCGCCCCATGAAGGGAACCGCATCTCGCGGACTGACCCGTGAGGACGATCTCAGAAACGCCGACTGGTTGCGCAACTCTGAAAAGAACCGGGCGGAGAATCTTATGATAGTCGACATGGTGCGCCACGACCTGGGACATATAGCTGATCCCGGCTCCGTAAAAGTCGATAAAATTTTCGAAGTTGAACAATACCCAACCGTCTGGCAGATGACTTCGACCGTTGAATGTCGCACAACCGCCGGTTTCGCCGACATTTTCCGGGCACTTTTTCCGGCGGCCTCCATAACCGGTGCTCCTAAAATCCGGACCATGGAAATCATTC
>JAWOEV010000101.1:0-7584 GCA_046482565.1 Lentisphaeria bacterium
GCGCTTTACGGTTCAGGGCCGGGACATCGCCGCCAGGGCCGGCAGGGAGGCCCTGCAAAAGGCCGGGCTTAAGCCAACCGATATCGGCGGCATAGTAGCGAACACCTGCACTGCCTACCTCTGTCCCGGCTTGACTTCCTATCTTGCGGAAGACCTGGGCCTCCCGACCAATGTCAAGGCCATCGATATCATGGGCATGGGGTGCGGATCGGCGATACCTAACTTGGAATGCGGTTGCGGGATGTTGCAGAACACCCGCGGTAAGCCGGTTCTCTGTATATCTACTGAGATTTGCTCCGCTACACATCTGGTTGATGATGATCCCGGGATAACCGTAAGTAACTGTATATTCGGCGACGGGGCCGCGGCCGTGGTCCTCGGGGCCGGGGCCGAGTCCGACCCTTGCCTTATCGACTTCGAAACCGGATTATTCCCGAAGCATCGGGAAGCCTTGCGCTATACGCATAAAGGGGGGCGTCTGCGAAATCAGCTAACCCCCAGAGTGCCGGTAATCGGCGCGCAATGCACCGAAAAAGTTGTGCAGCGCCTGCTGGCCCGGCATGAAATAGAAATTTCGGATATTCGCTGGTGGGCGGTGCACGCGGGCGGCACATCGGTACTGGAACGGGTGGGGAATCGGCTGAACCTCGCGGATGACGCACTGGCTACCTCCACCGAGGTCTTCGAAGAGTATGGTAATATGTCGTCCCCGACCGTTCTGTTTGTCCTGCAGCGCCTGATGCAGAATAATCAAGTTGAAGGCCCGGGGATGTTGTTGGCGTTCGGGGCGGGTTTTACCGCCTTTGCCGGGTTAGCAGGTTCTCGGGCTTAGCCTTATAATTTAGCGACACCCCCCCCGGGGCCGGGGCAGTAGGGTACTGCGAAAAGTTTTTATTAAAATCTATGCAAAGAGGAGTCGGTGGACGATTACGGGCGACGAACATGGGTGCGAGATGTTTTCGCATAACGTCTCGTCAAAGGAAGTCAGAAATGATACAGCAAGCTACAGAACCACAAGTCCTCCCGGTGTTGATCATCGGCGCCGGTCCGGTTGGACTGCTTCTAGCAAATTTGTTAGGGAAAAGCGGAATCCCCGTAGTTGTGGCTGAACAGAGGAGATCCGCCCCGGAATGGTCAAGGGCCATCGGGATCACTCCGCCGTCGCTTAATATTTTTAAATCCCTAGGACTGCACGAAACTCTGGAAACAAGAGGTGTTTGTGTTGACGAAGCCGTGGTTCATGATGACCGCGGCCCGGCTGGCCAAGTAAGTTTTGCCCACCTTGATTCCGAATTCCGGCACATCCTGGCCTTGCCGCAATGCGAGACAATGCAGATTTTGACTGATAATCTGGCCCGTTTCCCGTCCGTGTGTATTCGCCGCGGCGTGAAGCTGACAGGTCTCAAGTACGCGGCGCAATATGCCGTGGCGGAATTATTAGATTCCGGCGACCCCGACAATCCTGTAAAGCTCAAAGCCCGCTGGATAATTGGCTGTGACGGGGCCGACAGTTCTGTACGGCACCTGGCAGAGATCAATTTTACGCACCGGCATTACGGTCCGCGTTTTGTGATGAGTGACTACGATGATCAAACCGACCTGGGGAGGGGTGCCCATCTGTATTTCAAGCGCGACGGCTCCGTTGAATCATTCCCGCTACCTGATAAGCGGCGGCGCTGGGTAGTGCTGGCCAACCACATGACGGACAGCAGTGACAACGCCGCTTTTCTTGAAGATCAGGTGGCCGGACGAGCGGGGCAAACTCTGGTAAGCAGTACCCGCCGGACACCGGTCTTTGAATTCACCCCGGAATCGGTGGCCGTCGACAGAATGGCTCGTGAGCGCGTCATCCTGGCGGGAGATGCAGCCCATGTGATGAGCCCCATCGGCGGCCAGGGCATGAATACCGGTTTTGCGGACGCCGAACTGGTCGCGACCATTCTGCCGCGGTTACTGGACGGCGAGACGGCAGAACCTTTGCTGGCGGCCTATGACAGGTGTCGGCAGCGGGCCGCACGCGCAGCCCGCCGCCGGGCAGCTTTCGGCATGTGGGTAGGCACGCGTACCGGCCGCATTTCGTCAGGGCTCCGGAATCTTGCCGTGCGGGGGGTAATGGCGTCGCCTCTGGCCCGGCTTATTCCACCGCATTTTGCCATGCTCACCATTCCGTACAATAGCGCCGATAAAACAGAAATACCGAGGCAATAGATGACTCGATTTAAGCTCAAATCCCGCGACTTTTTATCTTCATCGGCCGGCAAGCGCGAGTTTAACGAGAAATTGTTCTCCGCGATTGCGCGGGAATATACCTGGATGAGCCGAATCCTCTCCTTTGGCCGGGATGCGGCATGGAAAAAGAAACTGCTCCGGCAAATCCCGGACCTTCCTTCCTCCCCGGCCTGCCTCGATCTTGCCTGCGGTCACGGCGAGTTGATCCGCCTGTTGTACGAACGTATTCCCGTTGCAGCATTTACAGGAATCGATTTATGTGAACCAATGCTGGCGGAAGCTCGAGATTGTCTGCCGCCGGAAATTAACGTGAACCTTATACAGGGCGACATGACGGACACGCATTTGCCGGATGCCGCTTTCGACCTGGTTACGGTCGGGTACGGCCTGCGCAATGCGCCTGAGCTTGAGGCTGCACTGGATGAAATAGAGCGGGTGCTGACCCCGGGGGGATATATGGCCGGGCTGGATTTTTCGCGGTGGAATAACCCGTTCGCCATGCGCTTTGAGCTGGCCGTGCTTCGACTTTGGTGCAGCCTTTGGGGTCTGGTCAGGAGCGGCAACCCGGACACTTACGCATACATTGCGGACAGCCTAGCCCGTTTTCCGCAACGCCAGAAATTACATGAAATGCTTACCGCAAAAGGCTTTCGCATTGTCTCATCCCGCCGGCACTGCCTGGGAGTCATTGAGACCTTTGTCGCCCAAAAGGCCGATTATAACCAGCCAACGAATGAAGAATCACCGTAAAATGTCAAACATCCCGTTATTTCCAGATCTGACCTCTAGGAATACCGATCCCGAACTGATGGATGATCCTGACTCGGACCAGGCAAGGCTTGAAAAAACGCTGGGCCAATTCAGCCTGATCAACCGCTGGCTCAGTCGGGTCCGACATGTTCTTCAGCAAAAGGTTATCTCAGTCATGCAGATGCAACCGGACCGGACCTACCACCTGGTCGATCTGGGAGCCGGCGGTTGTGACACGGCCGCATGGTTGCTGCAGTATTCCCGAAGTAAAGGATTAAAGCTGAAAGTAACAGCCTGCGATCACGACCCCCGGGTAGTGCGCTATGCCCGGGAGAGATACGGGACGTGCCCGGGCCTGACTATTCTGCAACGAAATCTGACGAAATTGGCCGACCTGTCCGCCGTTGACTTTGTTTTCACCAATCACCTCCTCCATCATTTAAGTGATACTGAAATCACAGAGCTGCTGCAGCGACTGTCCAAACTGAATCCACGGTTGACCGTTATGGTCGACATTCATCGGCGGCGGCCGGTGTACGCCGGGTATTACTTATTAACTCTCCTTAACCGTTCCAACAGCTTTGTAAGGTACGACGGGCTTTTGTCAATCAGGAAAGGATTTCAGCCCGACGAACTTGAACACCTAGCCCTTGAGGCTGGCTTGAAGCGTGACAATTATCAGGTCAACAAGCTGTTCCCCGGCCACCTTATTTTTACCTACAGATCAGCCACCGGGCAAGGCCCGGATACCCCGGGCTGAACTACTGAAACCCCCATGCTTTCATGCCCTAGCCCAAGTTTTGCAAGTTGGGCTAGATTCAAAGCGGGTGGATTAAGTGTAGCTGCCGAAGAAGGGCGATTACGGGAAGCTGGCAAGTTTGCGATGGACGGTTTGGATGGCCTTGTCGAGCTGTTGCAGAAATTCAGAGCGGTCGCGTTGAGTAATTGGCGGTGGCCCGCCGGTCATTTCCCCTGCGTCACGTAAGTCGGTCATCGATGTAGATATTAAGCATATATTCAGGCTCGTGCAAAAAGACATTTAAGGTATGCGCCCTCGGGAAAACCGACGGGGTGATCCGCCGCGTGGGTGGTCCGCTCGAGAATGTGCAAGGGCCGATTGCTTTGCGATGCGGCCCGTTGAATCGCCTGGAAAAAGACCTCGGCCGGAACCCGTGATGAACAGGAGGCGGCAACCAGGATACCCTTGGGTTTCAGGCATTCCAACCCCAGGCGGGCCAGTCGTTCATAATTGGCAACCGCTTTGTTGACTTGCGCTTGTTTACGAGCGAATGACGGCGGATCGAGGATCACCAACCCGAATTTACGACCACCTTTGCCCCTTTGCGACAAATACTCAAAGGCGTCGGCGCAAGCAGTTTCATGTTCAGCCGCCGCAACCTTTTCAACCTCTTCATTCAGGGCGAAGTTGCGCTCCGCAGCGACCAAGGCAGGCTTACTGATATCAAGGCTGACCACCCGGGTTGCGCCGCCGCGGGCGGCATACAGCGAAAAGCCGCCTGTATAAGCAAACACATTCAGCACGTCCTTTCCTCGGGAAAAGTTTTCGACTCGCGCGCGGTTCTCGCGCTGGTCAAGAAAAAATCCGGTCTTCTGCCCGGAGATTGGATCGGCCTCAAAACGAAGGCCGTTTTCCAAAAAAATTACTGGCTGTTTAAGTGGCGGACCATGCAAGATCGTGCCGTCGACCAATTCATCTGAAAGCGCCGGCGAACGGGAAACAGTGCGGTTGAGCCGTAATACCACACGCTCCGGAGAAAGAAGTTCAATAAGCAGGTCAGTCAGCACCGGCAGGTGCGGCACCCAAGCCGCCGTATCCAGCTTAATAACCAGCGTCTGCTCATAACCGTCGATAACCAGCCCAGGCAGGCCGTCATTCTCGCCGTGCACCAGTCGATAGCCGGTGGTTCGCGGGTCGGACATAAGGGCATCACGGACGTTCAACGCGCGCTCCAGACGAGTGCCGAGCCAAGTAGTATTAATTCGCGTCGGTTCGCCCTGATGCAGAACCCGGACACGGATCGGCGATTCGGGATCGTACAATCCGAGTCCGACAAAATTGCGGTTGCGGTCAAAAAGGACGGCCAAATCGCCGACGGCCCCCTCTTTATTCTGCTTGCGGATCCCCCGGTCATAGACCCACGGATGGCCGCTTCGTACCGCTCGCAAGGCGGCCGGCATAAGGTGAACAGCTATCCGGTTTGGTGAAAATTTGTGCATTCGTAATCATATCACCGGTCGGCAGGGGTTGCCACAGCAACAAGCCGGAGAAAAAACAAATCTGCAATACTGTTGCTTCGTGCACAAAGCGGGTTAGCCAGATGCCGAATTGTCCCGCCGTCCGGCGGTGTCCCCTTGAACACTTCAATGAAGGTGCCGTTTCCGACCTTCAGATAATAGCCGATGCTCCTCAATCCGCCTCCGGCGGAGCAAGAAAAGGGAATTCCGCCTCCACTGTCCTTGCGACAGTGGTGCGAAAGTTAGGGAAACGGCGTTTCGGTCGCCCTTTTCGCATGGCGTCTGGCCAGACGCCATGCGAGAATTGGGCTGGCCCGGTAGCGCTTTGCTTTTGCCCGCTTATTAGAAACTCAGCTTAACGCCGCCGTAGTAGCTTCGATCATAGGTGTTAAAGTTTCTTACGACTTCATAATCTTCATTGAGCAGATTGCGGATTCGTCCAAATATTTCCACGTTGTCAGTCAGCTGATATGAAGCCGACAGGTTCGCCAGCAAATAATCATCGACCCTGGCCGGGCCACCGTCCCAGGCGCTCTTAGCACGTCGGCCGACGTATAGGGCGTTGAGGTTCAGGTTTGCCCGATTATCAAGGAAGCGGTAGTTGAGGGTAGCCGATGTTTTATTGTCGGGCCTGTAGGCAAGTTCATCATCTGTATCCATATTGGTTGTATCTTGCCAGGTATGGGCCAAGCGCAGTGACAGTGTCGGGATGGGGTTAAGCGTTACGAAACTTTCGATCCCATGGGTTTTGATACCGGTGACCTGGGTATAACCGGCCATGAAATCATATTCTATATAGTCCTCAACTCGGGTGTCGAAGTAGGTTACACCGAACTGGACTTTTTCCTCGAAAAGTCCCTGTTCAAACCCGACATCCCAAGTCTCGCTGGTTTCGGGGCTGAGGTCCGGATTCGGCCCGTACAGTCCGAAGAGCTCATTCAAGGAAGGCGAGCGGTATCCGGTACTGTATGAAGCTTGCAGTTTAGTGCCAGTACTGTCAATAAGATACGCGGCTGAAGTTGAGTAGGTGGTTTCTTCGCCGAATACCGAATGGTCATTATACCGAAGCCCGCCGGTCAGGAACAGATTCGCCAGCGGTTCGGTTTGGTGCTGTAGGAAGTATGAGTTGGTACGATGCCGTTCATCCAGACCGGCGGTAGTTTCAGCTTCTTCCCCCGTGTATTCATACCCAAAAACAGTTTTGTTCCAAGCATTTTCACGCAGTTCATTCTGCCACTTGAACTGCTCTGTCAGACCGGTAAATCCCCGCTTGGCATCCAGTCGGCCGCGTTGATTTTCGCTGAGCGAGTACGTGAATGATGTATCCCAGCGCTCCCACAGGTCCGAGGCCTGCAGCTCAAGACCGCCAAGAGCATTTTGTATATGCCATTCACCACTATCATCAAAAACATAGGTGCCGGCCCACGTCGAATAATAACCACTGTCAAACTCTTCGTCCGTATCGCTGTAGCGCCCAAACACATTAAGCCGCAAATTATCGCCAAGGTCAATTCCTAAACGACCTGAATGCGACTGGGTCTGAAAGTTATCAGTATCAGTACTCATCACATCCGCCTGGGCTGAGATACCGTCCTCGGTCAGGAATGATGAACTGAAGGAATAGCTTACTCGGCCTGACTTACCGCGAACTGAGCCGTGCAGGCGCTGATAATCATGGCTGCCTACTTCCGTTTCAAACTCTCCGGACATTCCCTCCTGCTCCCCCGAGCGCGTGATAATGTTTATAACCCCGGCCATCGCGTTTGAACCGTAGAGAGTACTGCTGGCACCGCGCACGACCTCAATGCGCTCAATGTTATCCAGCAAGAGACCGTTCAACACGGGTTTAACTTGAGGACCTGACGTATCCTGGATAGGAATGCCGTTGATCAAAACTTTTGTATGGTAGCCCTCAAGTCCCCGAATACTCAGGGTCGAGGAGTTTGAATGCGGGCCGTTTGTCCGAAAATCAACCCCGGGGACGGTCTTCAATATCTCGGTGACATAATTAAAATTACTATTCTCAATTTCAGTGCGATCGATAACCGAGACAGAATAACCGAGTTCACTTAACGGTGTCTCCGTCTGGGTGGCGGTTACGATTAAATCATCGAGATTACGCGCTTCACTGTCGCTTTCGCTGCCCCCTTTACCCTCGGAAGCTCCCGAGGTGTAACCGGCTGATAAAACAGCGGCTGCCAGGCTCCCGCCAATGACATTGCGTTTAAGTTTTTGAGAGAGATTTCGTTGCCAGTTCTTCATATTACCATCCTTTGTTGTTAACGCCGGAGACTCGAATTCCACCCCTGATTTTTTCAAAAAAAAAGCGTTTTCTCCTACAATAGAGAA
>JAWOEV010000174.1:0-4970 GCA_046482565.1 Lentisphaeria bacterium
GTCTCCACCAACGCGATTGGCTGATATGTCTTATCACTATAAATCGACCTATCCGGGTGCCTTATAACCAAGGCAGGCCGGCCTTGCTGTATATAGCGTTTTTTCATTTCCCCGGCGGCGAAGTCCTTGAGCAGCTGCGGCCACGTGTCTTCGGCCTGTCCCATTACGATAGCGTCCGCATGCCCCGCGGCATCCTCCGGCGCCAGGGTCGGGTGAAAACCGCCCATAACCACCGGCACGCCTTTTGCACGGTAACCGGCGGCGATTTGGTAAGCGCGTTTAGCGGTATAAGTCTCGACACTCAGCGCCACTAGATCCGTCGGGGCATCGTAATCGATTGCCTCGAGCCGGTCATCGAAAAACCGGCGGTCGATCTCCGGCGGCGTGAGCGCCGAAAGCACCGCTATCGACAGCGGTTCCATCGACCAGGTTCGAATATAAGGTTCTCCGGGTTTTCTTCCGACGCATGGCATTATGAAGGTTATGTGCATAAGATTAGCCTCTTTCAATGCGGCACGCATATCGCCGGTAGGCAATATTTCCCGCTAGGGTAATTAAGGGGTGCGGCGAGGCAAGCGTGCGCTGCAGCAATGCGTCTTGTTTGAAGGTCTGGCGGTAGGCCCACTGGAAACCGGCGTAAAGCTCTTCAGGCGTCATCTGTGCGGGCTGAAAAACAACGTGCTGGGTATCGTAGTATTGCCACTCCTGGTGCAGAATCCGCTTCGCTTTTTTCATACGCCTGAAGGCAGACGTGCCGGGATAAGGCGTGTACACGGCAAAACGGGGTATGTCGATCCCGAGCTCCTTAATTGTTTCTACGGTCTCAGTGAAGACTTCCGGAGTATCGTCGTCCATGCCGAAGATAAAGCATCCCTGAACGACAATTCCGTACCGGTGAAACGTCTCCGCCACCTGTCGATAGTCAGCCACCAAGTTCCGATTTTTGCGAATCTCGCCAAGGGCAGATTGGCGAATGGACTCGAAGCCGACCAACAGGTACTGGCAACCGCTCTTCGCAACGAGATCGAGCAATTCCGTATCCGAGCCCAGGGAGACCGGCCCCAACCCGCCCCATTTCTTTTTGAGCGGAATCAGGGCATTGAACAGTTCGAGTGCATACTCCCGATCGCTCACCAAATTCACATCATTGAATGCAAAGCGCTTACCAGGCAGCTTGGCAATCTCTGATACCACATCCCCCACGGGTCTGATGTGCCATCCAAAAGGGACTGCGGGCACTGTACAGAAAGCGCAACTTTGATGACACCCGCGCGTGGCAAACACGGTTTGCGGCATGCTGTAGCCCAGTTTCTTCTGAAGGTCGCGACGCGGTTCAGGCATGCCGGTCAGGTCGGTACCCTGCTGCCGGTACTCTTGCTGAAGATCCCCTGCGGCATAGTCGCGAAGGAGCTGCGGCCAAGTCTGTTCAGCAAAACCGACTGCGATGCTGTCCGCATGTCGGGCTGCTTCTTCCGGACACAGCGCCACATGGATTCCCCCCAGAATTACCGTGCTCCCGCGTGCTCGGCAGCGTTCGGCAATCTCGTAGGCCCGCGGCGCGGTCCCGGTCAGACAACTGATCCCAACCAGATCAAAAGCCTTATCCCACGGAAAATCATCTACACTCTCGTCAACCAAAGTAATCTCGGCGTCAAGTTCCTGAGGGACCAGAGCGGCCAGCGTGGTAAGGGTAAGAGGCGCTTCGCGGAAAGAAATCCGCAGTCCACCAATTGCGAGGCGATGGATGTTGGCATCCGGCATCACCAGCAGTATGCGCAAACGCGTCTGATTATCTTTTTCCCTTTCCATATTCTTCCGCGTCTATTCCCGCGCCAAAACTTCACGACACTTCTCTTCGATACAACCGAGTACTTGCAGCAGTTTCTCGGCTTCATCCCGTAGGAACCCCCGGGTGATCTCATTCAAGTACTGCATATAGAGCGGCTCCAGTTCATTAAGGATCTCGTGCCCGGCCTCCGTCAAGGTAATCTCATGCATGCGGCTGTCGCAGGGCGAGACTTGGTTGCGGACTAACCCCATCTTGGTCAGATTAGAGATGTGGACTGATAAATTCCCCTTCGTCGAGATGAGATTAGTGAGGATTTCCTTCTGCGACATGGCCACCTTGTTATGGCGCTTTAGCACCATCAAGACATTGAATTGCGCCTGCGTCAATTTTTTCCCGAAAACCTTGGCATTGCCAATCCGCGTCATCAACTCCGCAACCCGCAGAATTTCCAGCACCGCAGCCTCTCGCACATTACGATTTGCCTCATTGGCCTGTTTATTCGCATTATATTCAAAATTCTTCATCGCCTGACATCCATATTCCGGGTTTTGCCGTAATGGTTTTATATTGAACTAATGATAGTTTAATTATGAACTATTTAGAATGCAAGTAGCAACGTGATTTTTGACAATTACCATATCCGCCTGAGCGAGATTTGTCTGTACAAAGTACAGCGTAAAGACTTGTATTTTTGTTCATCTACGCTATTGTCTTTTTCATTTACGTGTGAATAATTTTCTACGTTTGCCCGTCATAAAAAACGTATCAAGGTATGGTCTCTAAGGTGTAGTTAGACGCCATGCGAAAAGGTCTCGCGCCCATGCTCGTGCCTATTTCGGATGAGATTTTGTCTTTTCGCGGAGGGTCTGGTTATGCCTGTCACATAAAACTATTTTTCGTTGCTTTAAAGCATTCTTTACTATTTTTATCACACTTATCATTCATGGTTAATTGAAGGAGCAAGGGAATGTCCCACTTGAACGACGTGCCCCCTCTGAAAATTGGGGACTTAGAAATCAAAATACCGATCATCCAGGGGGGTATGGGCGTGCGTGTTTCTGCCGCCGAACTGGCCGCAGCCGTATCAAATGCCGGGGGATTGGGCGTAGTGGCATCAGTCGGAACGGGCGAAGAGTGGCCGGACCGGACCATTGACTATGTCACGCGTTCCGCTCTCAGCCTGAAAGAAATGCTAGAACAAGCCAAGTCAAGCACATACAACCCTATTGGGGTTAATATTATGTGCGCTTTAAACAATTATGAAAGCCTAGTCAAGACTTCAGTCGCTGTTGGTGTAGCTGCCATAATTTCCGGCGCCGGTCTGCCTCTGAAGCTTCCCGAACTGGTCGGGGAGAGCGCCACAAAATTGATTCCCGTTGTTTCGTCCGGCCGGGCTACTGATTTAATCTGCCGCACTTGGGCACGCCGATACCAGCGGCTTCCCGACGCCTTTGTCGTTGAGGGGAAAATGGCGGGCGGCCATCTAGGCCTGAAAATGGAGGAAGCGCAGAGTGGCGAGGGAGCCGACCTTGAAAAGGTAGTCCAGGATGTATTGCAAGCAGTGGCACCATACGCCAGTGAGAAAAACATTCCGGTTATTGCTGCTGGCGGCATCTTTGACGGTAAGGATATTGCGCGATTCCTACGCCTTGGAGCGAGTGGCGTTCAAATGGGAACCCGCTTTGTCGGTACCGAAGAATGCGATGCCGCCGATGAATTCAAGGAAACTTATATCAATTGCAGAAAAGAAGATGTAGTTGTTATTAAAAGTCCGATTGGCCTGCCTTTGCGCGTGGTACGAAACGAATTTGTTGATCGCATACTGCGCGGCGAACGCATAGATTTCAAATGCCAGTATCAATGTCTCGCCCCCTGCAATCCGGCCAAGACACAGTACTGTGTCGCCGATGCCATGGTCAATGCGTATAGAGGTAATATGAAAAAAGGTTTTGCCACTTGCGGGGCGAATGCTTATCGAGTTAACAAGATCGTCCCGGTCCGCGAGCTTATGGATGAACTGGTCGTTGAAACCGCCGAAGAACTCCAGTCCCCCTCCCCCGAAAACCATTCTTAGCCCAAGGTGCGAAACAGGTCTGGTATCCCGAGTAAATTTTAGTGACGGTTTTGGTATTCATATACATATCCCGCATAATCTCATTTTTCATGCAATGTTCGGGCTAAAACCAAAAGAAACAGGCTATTTAACGTCGCCGTGACAATGCGAGAAATGCACTAACCAACAACAATGGTATAAGTGTAACAGGCTCGGGAATTGTATAAGTATCAATAAAGCTCTGTACCTCAGTATCATAATTGCCCAGGTAAGTGGCCCCGAAAAAATCCTCCGTATCGCTGTCGTCTATAAACCAGTTTACCCCCACCAGCTTCAGGTTTCCCGCCCCGTCATCGACAAACAACGGTCCGCCTGAATCCCCGGGTTCCAGCATCGTTTCATAACTCACGTCGCCAGTATCATAGTTGGCGCCGATAGCATCGCCGGTTCGAGTATTATCGGTGGTGCCAAGGAAAAATCTATCCAGTACATTCCGGCCGACAGCCATATTTTGGGAAGTAGGCCAGCTGTTGGGCGACTTACCGAAAACATAGGCATTGTCCCCGTTGTAAGAAGAACTTCCCCAATCTCCGGTAGTATTATTGATGTCTTCAGTGGCGAAATTGTAATAATTATATGCTGATGAAAGCGGTGAATCAATAGTTCCAAGAAAGAGATCGGTATTCCCCACTTGTTGCCGGGTAGAACTTACGGTACTGGTTGTGGTGGGCCCACTTGGATCATTGCCTTCATAGAAAGTGACGGAAGACCCTCGGCCGGACTATAGTGGTGGGCGGAGATATAAACATTTTCGCTGAGCATGGTCAGCCAACGACTATTATCATTGAGAGCCACGCCGGATAACTCAAATTGGTCAGCAATAAAAGCGGGATCATTAGCAAAACGGTCATTTTCTGCGGATGAACCGCCATCTATTATCATTGCCGAGGCAGGAAGAACGCAAAAGGCGTAAACAAAAGTAAACAACGCAACCACATATGTTTTCATTAAGAAACCCTCTTATTTAAGATAAAATAACCTTTTCAGGCAATCGAACCATCACCGACCGGATACTGCCCTTAAGAGCCGTCTCGAAATATAAGCAATAGTAAAAGCCAACATTTTTGT
>JAWOEV010000217.1:0-7969 GCA_046482565.1 Lentisphaeria bacterium
GGAATAGAGTCTTGCTGCAGTTCTTCCCGAACTTTTTTCACAAAACTGAGAGCCCCTTTATCAGGAGCACACAGGACCAGTGAATCCTCACTGACTACATCCGAATCCTGCATATAGCTTGCAAACAGGTCCGCCGGCTGCAGGTTATGAAAACAGCCTGCAAAACGGTCAAGAAATATTTTCTCCACCGAAGCCGAATGATTGTGCACCGTAATAACCTCGTCGACTCCAGCTTCTAAAAGCAAATCCGCATACAGGCGGGCAGAAAAGGGTTGGCCATCAAACTTTTTTTGATCTTCGATTGTCCGCTCGCGGGTCTCATCCCCCTGATCGAGCCGCGGGCCGCGATCCTGAGCACTGTAAAACATGTTTGGTTCAAACAGCACTACCCGATCAGCACCGTTATCTTTGGATGCCCGGGCTATCAGAAAGTTGCGCATCGCAAGCTCGTCCCGAGTGTTCCAACCCTGGTTCGTACTGACCAGCAGTACTGTTTTTCCTTTTAGCTTATACCCAATATTACCCCAATTCTCTTCATCTATAATAAAGCGGGGGCAAAACTCGGTATTCAGAAAACTCTTAAGTGAAATTAAGTCGGAATAGTCTTCGTGCTGTCGAAGGTGATGTGCTACATCTTCCACAACAGGATTGTCTGCCACTGAGCCGACTATGATTACATTGTCCATCAATAAAACTCCCAACGATCGTTAAGATTTCAACTCATTCTATATTGTTTATTGGAGATTGAGAAGAATCTTTCGCCATGCAATTCTCTTTTTATGAAAAATACGCAGTATCTTGCCATGTATTTGAAGCAGATTCCAAATGTAGAAGTCTGAAAGACTTCTACATTTGGAATTGCTGGCTTGAAGATTTTGCCGCTTTAACGTATCCTAGAAAGCTATGGAAAATTCACAACCCGAAGTTGGACCTCTGATCGTACAAGGTGATAATTCAATTCTGCTGGATGTACACAATCCGCAAGCCGAAGAAGCCCGTGCAGATCTCGGTCTGTTTACCGAACTGGAGAAATCACCGGAGCATATGCACACATACCGCATTACCCCCCTCTCCCTTTGGAATGCGGCCTCAGCCGGCTATACTGCGGGTGACATTTCCGAACGGATCCGCAAGTGGTCACGCTTCAGTATGCCCGAAAACGTAGACTACTTTATCAGTGACACCATCAGCCGCTTCGGAAAGCTGATCTTAAAAGAGGGCAAAGACCCGAACACTCTAGAGCTTCATATTACCGATCCGCTTATTCAAGCGGAACTGCAGGAATACAACCGCCTAAAAAAGTACCTTACCCCTACGGAGGACGGCTTTCTCCTTGATCTGGTGAACCGTGGGACTATCAAAAGCGAACTCATTAAGCTCTCATACCCGGTCAAGGATGAAGCACCCTTAAAAGAGGGCGCACCCCTTACCGTCAATTTGTTAACTAAAACCCGGGACGGGTACGACTTCACTGTACGAGGATACCAGGAAGAGGCTGCCAGGGCTTTTTACGGAGACGGCCGGCCCGGAACCGGTTTCGGTACTATTGTTCTGCCCTGCGGATCCGGAAAAACCATAGTCGGTATGCGAGCCATCTCGCTGGCCGGAACCTACACCCTGATTCTGGCGCCTAACACAGCCGCGGTGCACCAGTGGATAGACGAAATAGTAGATAAGACCGACTTGCCCCGAGAGCAGATAGGCGAATATACCGGAGAGAAGAAGGAGTTCCGCCCCATTACAGTGGGAACTTACCAGATACTTACCTGGAGGCCCGATAAAGAGGGAATTTTTCCTCACTTCAACCTTTTTCGGAATTATCCGTGGGGATTGATCATTTACGATGAAGTGCACCTACTGCCGGCACCAATCTTCCGGGTCACCGCAGAAATACAGGCAATTCGCAGATTAGGCCTTACGGCAACTCTGGTTCGTGAAGACGGGCGTGAAGACGAAGTATTCTCTTTGGTTGGTCCTAAGAAATACGATGTACCCTGGAAAGAGCTCGAATCTAAGGGTTGGATAGCTGAAGCTATTTGCCATGAAATCCGTGTTCCCCTGCCCCAGGCCAGCTCCATACCCTATGCCACCTCCGATAAACGAGGAAAATATCGTATTGCCGCTGAAAATCCCGGCAAAGACAATATCACACTACAGCTGGTTCAGAACCATCACGAGGACCATATTCTGGTGATAGGACAGTATATCCAACAGCTGACCAAGGTAGCCAAGGCACTGGATGCTCCATTAATCACCGGCAAAACTCCTAATAAGAAACGCGAAGAAATCTATGCAGCCTTTAGGCGGGGCGAGGAAAGGGTGATTGTAGTGTCCAAAGTAGCCAACTTTGCCATTGACTTGCCGGATGCCTCGGTTGCTATCCAAATTTCTGGTACCTTCGGAAGCCGTCAGGAAGAAGCACAGCGGCTCGGCCGCATTCTACGACCAAAAGAGAACAATTCATACTTTTACACTATCGTAACCCAGCATACCGTAGAAGAACAATTTGCAATGAACCGACAGAAGTTTTTAACTGAACAAGGCTATAAATATCACATAGATTTTTGGGGTAAGTAATGACGAAATCTCCGACGCGACAACAAATTGATGAATGGAAAAGGTGCCTTTTAGACCTTCCGGACGAACTTTTTTTCTCTATTATGAAGCTCTATCTGGGCGATCTTAAAACACCTTTCCACAAGCCACGTTTGGTCGATCGGATCATCCACCTTTTTTCGAAGGAGGATACCATTCAGCGGGCGGTAGCACTCATCGACCAGCAAGATGCACTCATCCTCACGGCGGTGGAGCTCTTGGACCGTCCCAGTCCCCAGCAGATATACCAGTTACTGCAGGACAGTTACGATTATTTTAACTTTCATAACCACCTCATGAACTTGCAGGAGCGCTTGATTATTTTCTCCTGTTCCGATAATCCTCTCCTGCACATAAATCCGTTTCTTCACTATGATATCCGCGAGAGTGTTCTTTCTCCCGCGGAGCTCTTCCCTCCAGCCACACCACATAAAGTAGACAGCGGCCCGCCTATCTTAGCTACCGAAGAAACCCTCTGGTGCATTGCCGCTCAGCTGAAAAACTATCCTGAGCCCCTAAAAGCGGATGGTACACTAAAGAAAAGAGTGGGTGATGATCTTCAATCCTTCTTCTCAACGCTTGCTGAAGATAATCAGCCAAACCAGTTCTATTTGCTTATAAATGCACTCCTTAAGTTGGGTATTCTGGAAAAAGACCACAATTCACTGCAGCTTGTTTTTGATAGGGGAATTAAATTTGGCGATAAAACACGGGCAGAACGTCTTTTTTATTTATGGGCAGCTGTCTGCATCAGTTCAGATGAATCGGTGGAGGATTTTTCGGCTTCGAACATTTCCATCAATCAATTAGCCCACATCGCCGCCAGTATTGAGAGCCTGTTTGCTACTATACCTTCGGACTATCTGTTCGAGAGAACCAGTGTCGAGCGAATGCTAATTGCAGCCGAACCTGTAACCGGTGAAAAGCCGATAGCAGACTTGATTGCTCCAACCCGGCTAATCGAACGCCTGCAGCACATCAGAGCCCTTATCGGCAGCCCCCAGGGAATATACCGGAACCCTTCTATAGCCGATCTTCTTAATGATCAGGAAGAGAATACTCCCTTGTTGCTTCATCCCGATTTTACTATCACCGTAAAACCCCCGCTGCCCTTCGAGGTCGGACTGTTTATCTCATCGGTGATGCAGCTGAAATCATTCACTGCCTACCCCCAATTCGAACTCACCCGTAACTCATATCTGCACGGACGCAGCCGCTTTGCCTTTGATACCATTCAGCAGCGTTTGGCACTTTCCACGGGATAGGTTACGTATTTCTCCACTTCTTCCGGCGCCAATCCTTCGGTGACAGTGAAAACCTGCACCAGGTTGGGCGAGACATCGGGGAAGGCATTAACCGGCAGTCGCTTGTACGACCAGTAGCCGCTACCGGCCACGAGCAGCACCAGCACGACGATCACAAGCCGGTTGCGTAAAGCAAAATCTATTAATCTTCCAATCATGGGTCATATCTCCTTTTTCTTAATCAATGCGCATGGCCAGCGTGTTCGAGTGCGGCGCTGTTATACTCCGCCTTCAGAGTCAGAACATTGGTCGCAGCATATCGGTCGCCGGGATTCAGCCCCGCAAGAATTTCGGCGCGTTCCTCGGTGGTTCGTCCCAGCTTGACGGGGCGCGGTTTGAAGCCGCTGTCGGTACGGACAAAGATCACCGGCTGTTCATCGAGACTGATGATGGCAGAGCGCGGTACGAGGACCCGGGCCGGGTCATGCCCAGTCTCCAGAAGTCCTTCGACGAACATGCCGGGTCGCCAATTGCCTGCCGGGTTTTTGACCACGACCCGGGCGTAAGCCGTACGAGTGGATTCATTGAGCGCCGGGCTGACGAAATCTATCAAGCCTTTGGTCTCCGGAATGCCATGTCCAAATCGGATTCGCACCGGTTGCCCGGCGCGGACATGAGGCAGATCACGCTGGTAAACCGTCAGATTCACCCAGACGCTCGACAGATCCGCCACGACGAAAGGCGCCGGGCTGTCGGGGGCGATTCTCTCTCCCAGCGTAAGATGCCGCTGGGTAACCGTGCCGCTGATCGGGGCCTTGAGGCTGTAGAGGTTGAATTTGTTTTCGCCAATTGCTCGAACCTGTTCAATTTGTTCATGCGAATAGCCCAGAGCATGCAGGGTGCTTTCGGCCTGCTGCAAGGCGATTTCAGCCTCGCGCAGGGCCTGGCGTGATTCCAGGAAAGCCCGCTCGGAGCCGATCTTGTCTTCAAGCAGGCGTCGGTCACGTTTCAGGTTTTCCTGCGCCAGCCGAAGACGCGCCCGGTTCGCGAGATAGTTATTACGGGCCGCGGCCACTTCGCGGCTGTTCAGAATGGCCATCACCTCGCCCGCCCGAACATCATCTCCAACCGAAATATTGACCTTCTTAACAATCCCGGCCACGGTGGGGGACACACGCGTAACACCGTCGGCGTTATATACTACTTCCCCCGGCAGCCGAATGGTTTCCGCCATCCTTCCGCCGGCGGCGGCCTGGACCTTGATCCCGAACTCTTTCAGAACAGCCGGCGCCAGCTCGACCGCACGCGATTCTTCGTCGTCATGTTGATCCCGGTCATCGTGCTCGTCCTCGCCTTGCTCCTCGCCGGTATGTTCATCGTGCTTTTCGTCGGCTCCGTGTTCGTCAACAGCATGGGCCGGGGCATGATCTCCCTGGCTCTGTGGCTGCTACTGCTCGTCCTGCTCTTCATCGGCATGTGCATGCCCGGATTCGGCTAGGGCGTGGGGGCCGGGGCTGGCCAGGGCCATGACGAATATCGCCGATAGGACATATCTAATCAGGTCTACTTTTAAAAAACTGGTGTGAATATGGTTCATTGTTTACTCCTGTTCCTGTGGTTCATTTTGCCATTTGGTTTCGGGCAGTTCAGATATGGGCCTGCCGATTAGACCTTCGATGTCGGCAGCGCCGGTATGGTAATCGTCCAGAGCTGCTACATGGCGGTTTTGCAGGTCCACCAGTGTTCGTTCGGCATCCAGCACGTCGATGAATTCCACATCGCCGTTCTCGAATGCCCGACGGGTTACTTCGAATGCTTCTTTGGCGGCTGGCAACGCGCGCTTACGGAGCATAACCGCCTCTTCGTAGGCGTTAGACAACTGTGTCCACGCGATGCTGAGCTGAGTCTCCAAACGTCTCTCCGCTTCCTTTTTTCGGAATTCAGACGCCTGTGCATCAGCTTTTGCCGCCCGGATTTCTCCCTGATTGCGGTCGAAAAGGGGGAGAGGCAGGGAAATGCCAATGACGAAGGCGGTCTCGTCATTCTCGTTGAAGCGTTTCATCCCGATGCCCGCCGTTATATCCGGAACGGCCTCGGCGCGGGCAAGATCTTCTTCGGCTCGGTGGACGCTGACTTTTACAGCCCACTGCGCGACTTCCGGATTACGCGAGATCAGAGACGCCAGGGCTTCCGGCGACGGCGGCTCTGTCAGGTCATCCAGATTCCCGGTCACGGTGGTAAACTCCGGTTTGCGAGAATCCCAGCTCAGAGCAAGCTGGCGGTGTGCTGCTGCCAATCGGCGTTGCCATTGCCGAACCTTCACTTCGGCTTTGGCTACAGGTACTCGGGCGCGGATTTGTTCAATCTCCGGTGAGGCACCGGCCTCGACTCGTTTTTCAACCGCCGCCTGTATTTCCCCGGCGAGCTCCAATTCCTGCTCAGCCACCGTCAAGTTTCGCTGCGCGGCCAGAGCTTGTACAAAGCGCCGCGTAACATTTGTCAGAACCTGGGTCCGCACCGTTTCATACTCGCGCTTGGTCAGCAGTGTCTGATACTCGGCCAGATTGCGTCGCCGCCGAATGTCGCCGCCCAGAGGGAATGTCTGGGCCAGACTGACTGAGAATTCAGCCGCATCGGTCCCAGCAAGCTCGCCGGTGCCGCCTACTTCGTCCACTTCCAGTGCCAATTCAGGATTGCTCCGCAACCCGGCTTCTACAAGGCGGGCTTCCGCCGCCCGTATGCTTTTGCTGAAGGCTTTGAGTTCCGGGTTGTGACGCAAGGTCAGGGACAGCGCCCGCCGAAGGGTCAGCGGACCGGCTGTTTCTGCTGCGATGGTCGATGGTGTGTCACTCAACGGCAGTTCGTCTGCCGTATCCCCGGAATGGGATATAGGGCCAGGCTCTCTGACGGTTTGACTCTGTTCTTCCGGCGGTATCGCCGTCAGCTTGCTTGAACGGCTTGCCGGAGACGGAGGAGAGCTTTTTCTCGTTCGAAAGGCATCCGTTGCGGGATTTGAGCTGATGCAGCCGGTCAGAAGAAGCGCTGCGAGAAAACCGGATGCCCGGTATAAAAGACAGTTCATAGAAAGTTTCCTTTTCTGCAATGAAATAGAATTACGTATTGGATCAATACGAAAAGGGAATCCGGCCCGCTGAGACAAATAAAAATGAGGGTTGCGGGCCGGGCCGGTTTTTTAACCGTGCCGACAGAGGAAAACGGGGTACTCCCGTGCAAACTCATCGGCAGCAAAAAACTGGCCATCTCAACGAAAGAGCAGAAAAGGATCAAAGCCGGAGGAAAACCGGACTTAGAAAGGAAAGTCTTATCTCACTCAGCGAAATGTCCGCCGAGCCTTGCAGACGCGACTGAAGATGCCCCGGCATACGACAAGAGGCGAAACCATAGGAAACTGGGGATTTGATTAACGGGACGGGCTGCTTCCGGATAGAATTCGAACGCCAACTGCTTCGATAATATGCATTCTGACCAAGCGGAATATCGACGCAGGCGGAAGTGACTTTTGTATGAATATCAGCGAATCCAGCGTCACCGGTTCGAATCACCTGCGAAGGGAGACACGTCCGCGACTCCGAATTCTTTATGCCGACATGGCCATCCGTTCCCAGACACAATACAAGACCGTCAGCGGCTTGGGCGGGCAACGTAAGAAGGACAACCCAGGCGAACACCAGAGCAAATGTTGTAATTGAACGAAACATGACCATTAAGATACTGCCAATCACCAAATGTTCCACAGTACAGCGTAAAATGAAACTTAAATTGGTTCTTCACGGTTTTCTGTAAAATTTTGAATTCTGAATTTTGAATTTTGAATTCTGAATGGTTCAATATTACTCCCTCAATCCCTTCGGCCGTTTTTCCCATTTTCCCTTGTGGTCTCAATGCTTCTGTTGAATATCCGAACTAATTCTTCGCAATCAATTATCAAACATGCAAATTCTACCAAACGCTTATCAAGATTATAAGTACGGCTCAGGTTCTCCTGCACGCTGAGCACCGAAACTTCTTCTTCCATGGGGTATTTCACAGCTTGTTCCCGTTAAGTATGTCCATTCAGAATTCAATCTGGCTTGAGCCGGCCTTGTTTTTCTCGGTTTTTCCCGCACCTT
>JAWOEV010000184.1:0-5233 GCA_046482565.1 Lentisphaeria bacterium
CCGCTCATGTTTGACAAAGGTGAGCAGTGTGGTCGGCAAACGGATTACCACCATCGAGGGCTTCGAGCAGTCTGATGGAACCCTGCATCCTATTCAACAGGCCTTTATGCCAGGAACTGTACTTTCCGCTTGGACTGGGCAGAAAACCACATACTATCACGAAGCAACAGTATTGCAGTCAGATTTATCCGCCGAAGCTGCCCGAGCGTAGGCGGATGTGATGCTGTTGCTTCGCCCTTCGGGTTAGCGGCCCGGATACCACGGGTAAGAAACACCGGCGAACGATTACGCAAGACGGTTTCAGAACTCGTAATCTCCCGCGACTGCGGGATCCCCCGTTATCGTCAACCGCCGTGGTTCCGGTGATTCACGTAGGCTCTTACGCCGCTCATTGACGGATACTTTCGGCGCAGAGATTTGCCATTTTTCTTTCAGCCAATTGCCTTACTCCCGGTTTCACCGGTTCGGATGCGAATGCAGTCCGGCAATTCAAGGATAAGGATTTTGCCATCCCCGATATTACCGGTTCGAGCACCTGCAACAATTCCTTCAACAGTGCAGTCGAGAAATTCTTCGTTTATGGCTATTTCGATGCGTACTTTCTTGAGGAGGTTTACTTCAATATCAGCTCCGCGATAGGACTCGTGGTAACCTTTCTGCTGACCGCACCCCAAGGCGTTGGTAACGGACATCTTGAAGACTTCTCTCTCATAGAGCGCCTGCTTTACAGCGGGCAGACGCTCCGGTTGGATATAAGCAATTACTAACTTCATTTTAAGAATCTCCTGTATTGGTTATTGCGTTGAAAAAACCTGGAACCCGCTGTAGGCTTCCATGCCGTGTTCACCGATGTCCAGACCGCGAATTTCTTCGTCCTCAGTCACCCGCAGACCTATGGTCTTCTTGATGACGTAGAAGAGTATCAAGCCGAGGCCGAAGGCCCAGGCAAAGGCGGCAAGAACCCCAACTGCCTGAATGCCCAGCAACTTGAAACCGCCACCGTAAAAGAGGCCGCCGTCTAGGTTGAAAAACCCGCACGACAGGGTTCCCCAGGCACCACAGACGCCGTGAACACTGACTGCGCCTACCGGATCGTCCGCTTTGATGACGTGGTCTATGAAATAGACACTGAGGACAACCAGCACACCCGCTGTCAGACCGATCAGCAAGGCGCCGAAACCGGAAACGGTGTAGCACGGTGCGGTAATCGCCACTAGGCCAGCAAGAGCACCGTTCAGGCCCATGGAGCCGTCTGGCTTCTTCGAAATGATCCAGGCGGTTATTAAGGCCGCAATAGCACCGGCTGCCGCGGCAATATTCGTGGTCACCGCTACACGGCCGATCTCGCCGTCACCCAAGGTTGTGCTGCCGGGGTTGAAGCCAAACCAGCCAAACCAGAGGATAAAAACCCCCAGAGCCGCCAGCGAAATGTTGTGGCCGGGAATGGCTTTCGGCTTGCCTTTGGCATCGTATTTACCCAAGCGGGGCCCGAGAACCAAGGCACCAGCTAGGGCCAGCCAGCCGCCAACCGAGTGGACTACGGTGGAGCCGGCAAAATCGACGAAACCAAGCGTTTCAAGCCAGCCGCCGCCATCCAGCAATCCACCCCAGGCCCAAGAACCGAATACAGGATAGATAAACGCACAGATAAAGACGCTGTAGGCCAAGTAGCCGCGGAATTTAGTCCGCTCAGCCATAGCCCCGGAAACAATGGTCGCCGCAGTGCCGGCAAACACGGTTTGAAAAATCAGGAACGTGAAATTCCAGTCGCCACTTGTCCAGTCCGCCCCGGTCAAGCCGAAGTGAGTGGTACCGAAAAAACCGTTCGACGCCCCGAACATCAGACCGAAGCCAACCAGGAAGAAGGCAATGGTGCCGATCGAGAAGTCCATCAGGTTTTTCATCATGATATTGACAGCGTTCTTGGCCCTCGTGAAACCAGCCTCGACCATAGCAAAACCAGCCTGCATGAAGAATACTAGGAAAGCTGCAACACAGGTCCAGACTATATTCAGATTCAATTGTACTGTTTCGACCGCTTCAGCAGATGCTACAGGCTCATCCGCTCCCCAGGCGGCCCCCCCCGCCAGGAGCAGGAGGGGAATCGCGCTTTTTTTCAGTATGTTGAGTTTCATGGCTTGTCACTCCTTTGTGAATTGTGTTTAGGCTCAGTTAATAACTAAAATAAAAGCCTATGCCGCCATACAGAGTGTCTGAGTCGGCAACAGCATCTTCGATATCACTGTCCAGCATTTCTGAATAGGCCGTATATACCGATACCGAGAAGTTCTCGTTGATGGTATAGTCAAGGCTGGCACTCAGACCCAAGTCATTCAGACCGGAGTCATTTACCCCGAAATAGCCGGCGTTGTAATCTTCATCACCCCAGCCGAGACTGGCGCCCAGGCTCAGACCGAGATCTTCCTGCAACTCAAAGGTGTGGCCAATGCCGATATTGGCATAAACCCCTTCAATTTCGTCGATGTCATAGTACACCGTCGCTGTCGGACTCAACGGCAGGCTGGAGAGACCAGCGGATAGATACACTTCCTGGGTCGAGTCAAATCCCGTTCCCGGAAAGTCGTAGTAAATAGCGCCGACTTCCAGATCCACTCCTTCGCTCGGCGAGAATCCGTAGCTCAGAGTATAGTCAACCTCCTGCAGCCGGAAATCTTCACCGCCGTTTTCGTTGACGTCGGTCATGTCGATGGATCCCCAGGCGTTGAAGTTAAACCCGTGCGCACCAACATCTATAGACGGTTGAATTACCGGATCATCAGTCAAAAGCTGACCCCGCCATACATAGTCCGATACCACATCTACTCCGGCACCGAGTTCTACAGGGCTCTCAGCCCAAACAAATGGTGCCGAAACGGCCATCAGCACCCCGATTACGGCCAGTTTGTTTACTAACTTTTTCATTCTGCTTGCCTCCTTTTTTTCTGTTTCTGTTTTGCGTCTCTCGTAACGCGGATTAAATTCGCCGGCCGGCAGCCGCGTTCATTGCCTCTTTCTTGGCATAGCCCATGCCACACACAACCTAAAAGGCCATAAACCACTAAGGAACAAAGAGAAAAAGCATAGACATATGGGGAATTCGAAAGGACTAGAAGACAAAATAATGACACGGAGTTGTATCAGATATAAAAAGCGGTACGTTATTGTACCATAAACAGGCGATGTCCAGGCGCTATTTTTCGCGGGTCGAGTGCTACACAAAATTGTTGAAAATCCTGACGGCAATCAGGCAAACACGAAAACTTAGGAAGTGCAGAAATGGCCGAAACAGCTTTAACTTATGAACAGCTTGACCTTTTGCGGCGCATCGCCAAGTTGCTGGCTACTGAAGTGGATGTGTATGAGGCGTTGCAAAGCGTAATTGAGATGCTGGCTGATAATTTCACTCTCGAGCGGGGGGTTATCACCCTGCTCAGCGAAAACGAAGAGGAAGTTCAAGCCCATATAACCGCCACTGAAATACCGGCGCAGCGTTCGGACCGTATGCGCTATCGAGCCGGAGAAGGAGTGACCGGCCAGGTTTTTGCCAGTGGTAAGCCGGTTTATATTGCCCAACTGACTGAAGAAACACGGTATCTGGACCGCGCTAGAATTCGGCGGGATATGGACCGCTCCCGGTTGTCCTTTTTCTGCGTTCCAATCAGTTACCAAGGGCGGATAATCGGAACATTATCTACCGATAAACCGCGCGATATTATCAAAGATGCCCAGCGCGAAATTATCTTCCTGGAAGAGGTTACCCAGGTTTTAGCCCCCTTTGTCCAGCGTCGCCGCCTAGAGCGCCAGATGGAACTCTATCAGCGCGCTCGCCAGTATGACGGCGCTTTCACCCGGCTGATCGGCAAATCCGCCGCCATAACCGAAGTGCAGAAACTGCTTGCCCGGGTTGCGGAAACCAATACAACTGTCCTGATCACCGGGGAAACCGGTACCGGCAAAGGGGTTGCTGCTGAAGTTATGCACCAGCTCAGCCCGCGATCTCAACATCCTTTTGTCGAGATCAACTGCGGAGCTATTCCGGAAAATTTGGTTGAAAGCGAACTGTTCGGGCACGAAAAAGGGGCTTTTACCGGCGCCCTGCAACGCCGGATCGGAATTTTGGAAAGAGCCGGTTCCGGTACCGTATTTCTTGACGAGATAGCAGAATTAACGGTCGCGGCACAGACTCGGTTACTGCGAGTTCTGCAGAAACGCGAATTCGAACGCGTGGGCAGCTCGGAAACCATTACCTGTAACGCCCGGATTGTGGCAGCCACTAATCGCAACCTTGAGGAAGCAACAGCCGATGGAAGTTTTCGTTCCGACCTGTATTTTCGGTTGAATGTTTTCCCCATTCATATGCCCTCTTTACGGGAACGCGGCAAGGCCGATATAATGCTCTTGATAGACCACTTTGCCCAGCAGTTTGCAAAAGACATGGGAAAACAGGTGGTACGCCTCGATACCCCAGCCATTGATATGCTTACAGCCTATCACTGGCCCGGCAACGTCCGCGAAGTTGAAAATGTCATGGAGCGCGCTGTACTCCTGACTGACAGCGGCGTAATTCACGGACACCACCTGCCGCCATCGCTGCAGATGAGCCGATACGCGACTGGCAACGAGGCCATGGGATCCTTTGATGCTTTGGTCCGTAATTATGAGATCGAGCTGATTACCGACGCTCTCAAGGATACCAACGGCAACCAGACGAAAGCAGCCGAAAAACTCGGTATTACCAAGCGTATAATCCAGTATAAAATCAAAAATTACGGCATCGATTATCGGCGGTTCAGAGGATAGTTAGACCGTCCGCAAAAAGGTATCAGGCCCATGCTCGTGCCTATTTCGGATGAGATTTTGTCTTTTCGGCGGAATGCGCTAGCCGTAAGCTAACGGTTTCCGCCGAAAAGTCGAAATATTAGCAGTTTGTCCCGACGGATGGTTGCATGAAATAAAAAACCTTGACCGGCACAAAAATGTCAGTACCGATGAAAAATTCGTCGGTTTTGTAGTGCCACAAGAAATCCGGTCGTTGCGAGCAACGACTTATAGCCCAAGTTTGACATTTTGATCTCTGAAAAGCTTCCCTTTCGTCCACATATTCGTGGCGGGCTTCACGGGGGGGCAGCTACATCATGCCGCCCATACCGCCCATGCCACCCATTCCGCCGCCGGCGCCGCCGCCGCCTTCATCCTCGTTGGAGGGGAGGTCGGTGACGGTGGCCTGCGTAGT
>JAWOEV010000024.1:0-8553 GCA_046482565.1 Lentisphaeria bacterium
TAAAGATAATGCAATAGAGTTTCAGCTCTGGAAAAAGCGTTTCAGGCGGGAAAAGGCTGTTGAAAAAGCAATGCATAAGTTAATAAGCAAAGATATTGCAATCTCAGAATCTGAATTAAGAAAAGGTTTTAATGATTATTGTAAAAAAAATCTGATTAAACCTGAAGATGTAAAAGATGATGCTGAAATAAGCAATATGGTGTCGTTGATCATGTTGATCCGCAGGCGCTCGCCGTACTGGAAGCGGATCATGTCTGACTGTGACCACTTTTTGCCGTCGAAACCCCAGATGTACTTGTGCATATTACCGGTCAGGTGCAGGTCGAATTGACGTGTTGGGGGGCGTCGATCATAGGGTTCTTCCAAAGCACGCAACCGGCTGTAGGTCAGCACGCACCAGCCGTCGTCGCCGAGTCCGGCCCCGGGATAGTCGAGCCGGCGATAAGCGGTCTGCGCCATGGTGATGCTGGCCGGGCCGTGCTCGTCCGGACCGTGTTTGAGGCGCTGGGTCAGGTTGGTCGTCGGCAATTCCGTTCCATGCCCGCCGCTGGAAGCGTGCTGCGGCATATCATGCTTCATACCCTCCCGGTCCTCACCGTTCATGTTCCCCATCTCGCCGTGCATCATCATACCCATATCGGCCATAGTGAGCATGGGCCGGCGACGCTGTTCGGGCACCTCCGCCGACATTCCCCGGCGCGGGGCCAGGGTGCCGCGGGCATAACCGCTACGATCCATGGTCTCTGCGAACAGGGTATACGCGCGCGAGTCCGGCAGCGTCACGATCACGTCATAAGTTTCAGCCACCCCGATACGAAATTCGTCGGTCTCTACGGGCTTGATGTTCTGACCATCTGCCTGCACGACCGTCATCGGCAGGCCGGGGATACGGACATCGTAAAAAGTCATCGTCGAGGCGTTGTTGATCCGCAGGCGCACCCGCTGGCCGGGCTTGGCGATGAACGTAGGATTCTCGTCCGCCGCCTTGCCGTTCATCAGATAGGTATAAGTTGCGCCGGTAATGTCGGCGATATCAGTCGGGTCCATCCGCATTCGGTCCCACGCCAGCCGCTTTTCAATCACCTCTGCCGCCGACATACCAGTGGCCTTCATCTGATTCTCGATATTTGCCAGCGTCGGGCGCTGGAAGTTGTAGTAGCCCTCCATGGTCTTGAGCTTCCTCAGCATGCTGAGCGGATTCTCGAACGTCCAGTCGGACAGAACAATCGAATGCTCCACGTCGTACCCCACCGGATCGGGTTCGGCCGGTTCGACAATGAGTTGGCCGTAATGCCCGAGCTGTTCTTGCAAACCGGTGTGGCTGTGATACCAATACGTGCCGTTCTGCCGGACGGGGTAGCGATAGATGAAGGTTTCGCCCGCCGGAATGCCGGGGTAGCTGATGCCGGGGACGCCATCCATATTGAAAGGCAGCAAGATGCCGTGCCAGTGAATCGAGGTTGATTCGTCCATCCGGTTGTGGACGCGGATCAGCGCCTCCTTGCCTTCCTGCATCCGGATGACCGGCCCGGGGATCGAGCCATTGATCGCAATCGTCCGGCCGGGCCTGCCGCCGATCAGCAGATCCTTGCGTTCCAGGTAGAGGTCGATGCCGCCGGGGGCCGTCGCATTGAGTTCACTAAACTTGCCCGCACTCTCTGTGGGCATCGCAGCCGCCCACAGAGGATGAAAAGACGGCAAGAACACTCCCGTGGAGGCCAAACATGTCGCTTGCAGAAATTTCCGCCGTGACCATGTCTTGGTTGCAGAATTGCTAAGGTCATCTTTCACTGCGTAGCCTTCCTGTTTCTTAAATATTCACTGCGTCTTTCGCGGTTGACTCGCTTTGCCACTATCTTCGCGATCAACGTGCAAGAACCGCGCCTTAATGGCGACGGTCACGCATTCGGGTTCGGGCTGGGAGGCCGAGTCACAGCGAGAATGCCGCCGACGATTCCCAGAACGGCCGGCAGGAAGCCGACACCGGTGGCTGCGGCAATAACAGAGCCGACGATGATAGTGACGCCCCATGCTATATGTCCCTGTGGCCGCACGTATACGATTATGGCGGCAACACACACGAGAATCGCCAAGGCAAGTCCTATCCATGACCACGCCCCTGCCCCCATAACGTCGTTCATATAGCCATGGCGCCACATCCACATCCCCATGTTGCCGCGCCCCATGCCGCCCATCATGCGACCATTTCCCATCCCTGCATACCACCCCATACCGCCCGCTAGCGACGAGGCTAACATCCACAGTCCGGCAAGGAGTGAGACCACAAATGCGGCCACTGCCTGCCCCCGGTTTCCTTCAGATTCATTTTTCATTATATCAAGCCTTCTGTGTTGGACGGTTACGGCATCCGGACAATGCGGCCGGATGTCCCGGCGCTGCACAATCGCTGCTATTCGTCCGCCATTTTCTCTTGGCACATTTTTCTGCACATGGCACGGTACTTCTTCATTTTCTTCATCATCTGCTGCATGTCTTCGTCGTTGATCTCGATACTCGTTTTAACCTACGATAATGCTGGTAAGAAGGATATTGCAAGTTTCTTCTACTGATCAGGACCGCCGTCTTAACCCTATCTTGACCGTCTGCGAAAAGGGATAGCGACCCGAATTTGTGCTCATCCCGCTCGCGAGCGAGATCTCGCACCTCGTCAAACAAAATTTTTGAGAAATTTTGTGTCATAAGTCGTTGCATTGCCACAAAACCAACTCTACTCCAGTCATGTAGCGTTTACCGCCAACATCATTGTGGGAAAGCCGACGGGGACGTCGGCTCTACGGGGTTAGAAAGCGGACGGGGACGTCGGCTCTACGGGTGTAGCTGAAACATCGGGGGCGGTGGCAAAACCCTTTTCGCGAAGGGGCTTGCTAATCGCGATCCGGCGCGGAATTTTTGTCATATCCGCAGGTTGTGAATGGCCCCACGGGCATGGCGTCTGTGCTGTAGAGCAAGTTCCCGAGTGGTTGTGTCGTGTAGGCGTATCGGACGGCTTTGGGCTCCTTGACACCCTTTGCAGAGACGATCAATTCTGAACCTTCAATCCTGCCATCTGCCCAATGCCATTTGCCATCCTTGGCCTGAATCGCCAGCCACTCCAGTTTACCATCGGGCCGCGGCTTGATAAGCCGGTTGTAATTGCCGCCCTCGCCGTATGGCTTCTGATTCAGCCAAGTCTCAATTTTTGACCCGCCGACGGCAGTCTGAAAAAGACCAATAGGAAAACGACAAAAGCCGCACACCAGGAGCGCAAACATCTATTCATAGTGTACATCATCTTGTAAATCATAATTGTAAACCTTCCTTAACTGAGAGGAAATTGCTGTCGTACAACGGAGGGTAAAGAAAATAGCACGGGGTGTTGTGTGATGCACCCCCCCGCGTTCGGCAGAAGGACGGGTTTTGGCTTTGCGAAAAAGCGCGGTATGGTGTGACTCATATCGCGAGCTGGCAGGATGTCACGGCAAAGTATTGATTACAGTCGACTGCAATCGGCCTCCACAAAACCAAGGCTCAACACCAAATCCAAGGATCAAACCCCCAATGATCATCGACAATCGTGAGAACCTGCAACGCTACGCTCCCCTACACCCTCTTTTCGAGCCGGCCTTCGGCTTCTTGCTGCGGGAGGACCTGGCGAACTTGCCGCCGGGCCGGAATGAGATTTCAGAAGAGCACGGTTTGTTTGCCGTGGTTGCAAACAAGTCGGGAATTGACGAAACGCCGCTCCGGCTGGAAGCCCACCGCAAGTACATCGATATCCAGTACGTCCTGAGCGGCGAGCATGAAATCGGCTGGCTTCCCCTTAACGAATGCAAGGCGGCGGTGGCGCCTTATGAGGCAGACAGAGATATAATTTTCTGCGAAGATGCCCCGCGTTTCTCGATCGCCCTGCCCCGCGGTCATTTCGCCGTCCTTTTCCCCGAGGATGCCCATGCACCGGCTGCAGTCGACGGCATGATCCATAAAGTCGTTGTTAAGGTACCGGTGTAAAGTTCAGGGGGGGGGGTGACGGGACTACTCCCCGTTCGCTTTCCGCCGCATAAACTGCCCGACTCCGCCCCAGTCGCTACCGGCTAAGGTCAAATAAACCGTGGCACCGAGGAGGCCGATATCGCGAACCTGCTGGAATTTCAGGAGGATCAGGATGACCGCCAGCTGAATTGCGGCCAGGGTCGCGAACCAGCGTGTAAAGAACCCCAGGATCGGAGCACCAGCGGTGATATTTATGCCTCTATATGTACCCTCAAATTTTCCGCAATATTTGGTATTCCCTAATTTACCACGCTAATTTTTTGATGATTTTGTTGTCCGGTAGCGTCGGCAATACTTGTCCAATTCTAATAGAGGATATGTAAATATGAAAATTGACTGGCGGCGACGTGGTAATGGGCGCGAACAGCTTCTCGATCCCGACTCTGGAAAGATTAACTTCATCCTGCCTCCAGAGGCCCTACAAACGTGAAACGTACGGTCAAAACCAAAGTTGAAAATGCTGCTGCCGGCAAACCGCTCAAAGATTACCTGCAGGAGCGTTTCACATATCACACCCCTCAGGAGTGGGCGGAATTGATCTATGACGGGCGGGTTTGCATAAACGGCAATATTGTCAGCCCGGCACATCCCTTGCAAATCGGCGATATCATTGAATACCATGTGCAGAACATTCCCGAGCCGGATGTTGACAGACACTACAGGATAATCTACGAAGATGACTATCTTCTGGCGGTTGACAAACCAGGCAATCTACCCTGCCATCCCGCCGGTGCCTTTTTTCATAACACTCTTTGGGCGATATTGCAAAAGGACAAGCTGTGTCTGAAACCGCGTTTCGTAAGTCGTTTAGACCGAGAGACCTCCGGGGTCGTTTTAATCGCCAAAACGGCTGCGGGCCATCGTCGATGCCAAGCTGCGGCCCGTAAAGGACAAATACAAAAAATCTATAAGGTTATGGTGGGAGGTGTCTTTCCGGAAACCTTACGGGCCCGGGGCAAACTGGTACCCGATCCCGAAAGTTCTGTGCGCAAGAAACAAAGATTCCTTCCCCTGAATCAAGTCAGCCACACCAGTCCTGACGGCATTCTCTGTGAAACCTTATTCAAGCGTTTGGAGACCAAACAGAACGTGAGTATGGTCGAGGCAGAATTAATCACCGGCCGACAGCACCAGATAAGAGCGACGCTGTACAGTTTGGGATATCCGGTTGTCGGCGATAAACTTTATGGGATTGACGACACCTGTTTTTTGCGTTTCATCGACAATAAGCTCACTGAAACAGATCAACACCGACTCCGATTAGACCGGCAGGCACTGCACGCCACTGAACTGCATTTTCCGCACCCGCACACCGGTAAACGATTAACTTTGACCAGTCCGCTGCCCGCTACGCTCCAAGTGCCTGTAAAAACGGTTTAGGATGATTATATTCAGCTGTCCCCGTGTTATACCGCGGTTATTATCTCGATTATTATTTTTAAACCGGACGAGCCCCAAGCGAACTTTTAGGTTTCAAGCTCGAGAAACGACACACTATCATATCCGCCTCGGGCGGAAAGTGTGAACTCCAACATTTTTCCTGTCAACTCAAGTGTGCTTAGGCCGCCACAGTCCGCTTAATTCAGTCATACAACTTTGTTTGTAAAGGTACTAAAAATGCAAAAAACTCCTAAAAGCCTCAGACTACACATCGCTTTGTTCGGGCGTCGAAATGTCGGCAAATCATCGGTCCTTAATGCAATAACCCGACAGGAAACTTCAATCGTTTCCGATGTTGCGGGTACGACCACTGACCCGGTTGAGAAACCGATGGAGCTCTTGCCTATCGGGCCCGTGGTCTTCATTGACACGGCAGGGCTGGACGACATCGGCAGCCTGGGGGGATTGCGCACCGAACGCACGCACCAGGTATTCGATCGGGCGGACATTGGAATCATTGTGACTGAAGCCGGACACTGGGAGGAATATGAAGAAAAAATTCTGGCCGAACTGCGGCGGCGTGATATTCCCGCGATTGTTATTTTCAACAAGTTCGACTTAGCAAAACCGCGGGATGACATTGCGGACAGGCTCAACGAACTGCAGATAGCTCAGGTTAATATGGCGGCACACCGGAAAGAAGGGGTTGAGGAACTGCGCGAAGCGCTGGTAAAAATTGTCCCCGAAGAGTTCATCACTCCGCCATCAATACTGAATGATCTCGTACCCCCCGGGGAAATGGCGGTATTAGTGGTTCCCATCGACTTGGAAGCCCCGAAAGGCCGCCTGATTTTGCCGCAAGTCCAGGCGATCCGGGAGCTGCTGGATAACGATGCCTACTGCATGGTTGTCAAAGCCCGCGAGCTCCGGGATGCCCTGGACCGCCTGAAACGACCCCCGGCTTTGGTCATCACTGATTCACAGGCATTCGAAAAGGTGTCCGCAGACACCCCCCCCGAAATCCCGCTGACCTCCTTCTCAATTGTCTTTGCCCGCATTAAAGGCGACCTGCAAGAATTCGAGCGAGGCGCCCGCGCGATTAATGACTTGCAGGCAGGGGATCGCATACTGATTGCCGAAGCCTGCACACACCATCCCATCGGCGAAGATATCGGGACAGTCAAAATACCCCGCTGGCTACAGCAATATGTTGGTGGCAAGCTGGAGATTGACCATGTGCAGGGGCGTGACTTCCCCACCGATCTGTCACCTTACAAATTGGTTATTCATTGTGCCGCCTGTGTCTGGAACCGGCGTTCAGTATTGTCGCGCATAGTACATTGTCGCGAAGCCGGTGTTCCCATCACCAACTACGGAATAACTATTGCCTATACCCTGGGGATCTTAGACCGCGCCCTCACACCTTTCACCGAACTCAAGGAGTCCAAAGATTAAAATGAATACAGCACAAACCGGCAAACGCTCTAATTCTTCCGTTTTTAACGACGTCAAGCACCCCAATGTCGTCTTTTTCCTGGTCGATGATATGGGCTGGATGGATCTGACTTGTCAGGGAAGTTCGTTTTATGAAACCCCGAATATAGATCGGCTGGCTAAAGAAGGGATGTTGTTTACCGAGGGGTATGCAGCATGCCCGGTGTGCTCGCCGACGCGGGCAAGTTTGATGAGCGGCAAATATCCCGCCCGTATTGGCCTGACCCATTACATCGGGGGCCCGGAGCATTGCAAACCGGGCGCTGAAAAGGGCAAACTTCTTAGTGCACCGTACACTCCGTTTCTCTCAACTGCAGAGAGATCGCTCGCCACGACGTTCAAACAAAATGGTTATACCACCTGGCACCTGGGCAAATGGCATATGGGTTCCGAAGAGTACTGGCCGGATAAACACGGTTTTGATGTCAACCTGGGCGGCTGTCATATGGGGCATCCCAACGGTAAAGGACATTATTTCCCGCCGTGGGAAATCCCCACATTACCGGAAAAATCGGATGATAACTATCTAACCGATCGCTTAGGTGATGAAGCTGTTGAGTTGATCATGAATAATCGCGATAAACCGTTTTTCATGAATATGTGGTTCTACTCCGTACACACCCCAATCCAGGCGAAACCCGAAAAAATCCGTAAGTATGAAAAGAAAGCAAAAGACCTGGGGCTTGATAAACAGCAGGCAATCGTCGAAGGCGATTATTTCCCGCGTGAACAAAGAAAAAATCAACGTATTCAACGGCGAATTATTCAGTCTGATCCAGCCTATGCCGCGATGATCGAAAGCCTGGATGAAAATGTCGGAAAAATCCTCGACGCGCTGGATGAGAAAGGCATTGCGAACGATACTATCGTTGTTCTCAGTTCGGATAACGGCGGACTCAGTACCGCGGAAGGATCGCCGACCTGTAATGCTCCGTTACTGGAAGGCAAAGGGTGGATGTATGAAGGCGGCGTCCGCGAGCCGTTGCTGGTACGGTGGCCGGGCAAGGTTGAAGCAGGCACAACCAGTAAGGCGGTAGTGACCAGTCCGGACTTCTATCCTACGCTCCTTGAGGCCTGCGGACTGCCGCTGGTGCCGGAACAGCATGTAGACGGCAAGAGTTTCCTGCCCGCACTGCGGGGCGAGAAATATGAGCGTGGGTCGATTTTCTGGCATTTTCCGCACTACGCCAATCAGGGCGGAACCCCGGGGTGCTCAATTCGGAAAGGGGACTGGAAGCTGATTGAGTTCTTCGAGGGTGAGATCGAGCTTTATAACCTGAAAAACGATATTGGTGAGCAACATAACCTAGCCGAAGAGAATTCAGAGTTGGTCAATGAACTGCTGGAGGAATTGCACGCCTGGCAGAACGAGGTGGAAGCAATCAAGCCCCAAGTCAATCCCGCCTGGGAACCCTGGCGGGATGCGGATCTAGACCCGCTTGACTAGCAGTTTGTCGGACTTAGCATCGACCGTCAGGAAGATGCCAGTCAATGTTTTTTAGGGTTCTTCACGGTTTTCTGTAAAATGACCTGGCTCGCGATTAGGAAATATTGAATATTGAATTCTGAATATTGAATTCTGAATGGACATACTTAACGGGAACAAGCTGTGAAATACCCCATGGAAGA
>JAWOEV010000148.1:0-10338 GCA_046482565.1 Lentisphaeria bacterium
AGGAAACAGAAGAAACAGCGTGCTGCCGGACTGCAAAAAATACTCTATCAGGGGCGGCATAAAAATGACCATAAACAATCCGGAGGAGAGGTTGTAATTTATCGGTGTCGATTTAGGGTATGCCCAAACCTTTGAGAATAGAGTATTCCGGCGCGGTATATCATGCTTGCACAAGATCCGGATGCCGCGAAGCGGTACCGGATTCTGCGAGATAGAATTATAAATACCAAGGCCTACTGCCTACCTGAATAATTACTTCGTATTTATTAAATTAGGCACGAGCCTCCCGATGCCCCCGGCTCTTTGGTCTGGGTTGAACCTGTGGATAGTTAATGAATGCCGCAAAGAAGTTGTATCCCCCCACGATTAATCTCCTGGCCCCCTTGGCTGGCTATACCGACCTGGCGTTTCGCCGTGCTTGTCGCAAATACGGATGCTATTACGCCTTCACCCCCTTGGTCGAGGCCGGCTCAGTGGTTTACGGTCGGGAACGCACGTCAATCAATCTTTTGCGGGGAGAGGAGGAGCCCTGGCTTGGCCTGCAACTGTTGGGGGCTAAACCGCAATTGCTTGAAGAAGCGGCCAGGCGTATAAGCGACTTGCCTTTTGATGTGATCGATTTCAATATGGGATGTCCGGTCCGCAAAGTCACCAAGCGGGGGGGTGGGGCCGCAATGTGTGAGAACTCTGACTTGGCGGTTCGGTGCATCGCCTCCATTGCACAGCAGGTTGACTTGCCGGTTACGGCCAAAATCAGAGTGCTGGATTATGAAGACCCAGAGCCTACTGTCGCTTTGGCAAAGGAATTATATGAAGCCGGGATAGCGGCACTGACGATTCACGGTCGCACTGTTGACATGGTTTATTCCGGATCCGCAGCAGTCAACGTCATCGCGGCGGTTAGGCAGGCTCTGCCGATTCCGGTAATTGCCAACGGTGGGGTAGTGGATGTTGCAAGCGCCCGTCGCCTGAGGGAAAGTACGGGGTGCAGTCGGATCATGATTGCCCGGGGGGCGATTGGTAATCCATGGATATTTAAATCTTTGCAGGAGGGGAAAGACTGGGTGCCGACATCTAATGAAATTTGCCGGGTATTGGAGGAGCACGTCGCCGGTATTGTCGAATTGTACGGAGAAAATTCCGGGCTACGCTATGCCCGCAAAATAATTTCTTCCTATCTCTGCGGCCGAGGCTATCGTCGGACTTTGAGGGCCAGAGTAACCAGCTTAGTCAATATGGCTCAGTTCAACGATTTCCTGCAGGAAGTAAAGGTCGAAGGACCCCAAAAATAATAGCCGTTGTGCGGGCTGGGGGATGACCTCCTCGAAGGACGTTTCAGGTTGTTTTAACATTTGGGAATTGTGCGAGAATGATTGAGAAGCGAGCGGCGTGCTTGTGTTGTGTGTTTGTGGATAGCTTGTACTTTTTGTTAGGTCGCTATATTTAGAGCTGAAACCTTAAGAATGCCGTCGCTGTTTGCCGCAATGACCGGGGCTGACTGAACTTGCGGAAAAAACTCAAGTAGGATCTATCATTTAATATTATTTATTTAACGGCCTGACCTGCTCTCAGTAATTTGCTGTAGCGGGTAGGTGCCAAGGAAAGTGAAAAAAAATGAGCCAGGATAAACTGAGAGAAGACAGTCTTAATTACCACCAATTGCCCACTCCGGGGAAGTTAGGTACAGCTTTAACGAAATCGTGCAAGACCCAGCAGGAGTTGTCATTAGCTTATACCCCCGGGGTTGCTGTCCCTTGCGAAGAAATCCATGCGCACCCCGAAAAGGTGTACGATTATACTGCCAAAGGCAACACCGTTGCTGTAGTAAGCGACGGCACGGCAGTGCTGGGCCTGGGGCGCATAGGCCCCGCTGCCGCTATGCCGGTTATGGAGGGGAAGGCGGTATTGTTCAAGACTTTTGCTGATGTGGATGCCGTGCCGATTTGCTGTAAAGACGTATACGACAACAACGGGCGGACGGTTCCGGAGCGGTTGATCCAGCTGACTGCAGCGCTTGAGCCTACTTTCGGGGGGATTAACCTGGAGGATATCGGAGCGCCGGCATGTTTCGAGATTGAAAGCAAGTTAAAATCACAGATGGGGATCCCAGTATTTCATGATGATCAGCATGGGACGGCCATTATTTCCTTGGCCGGGGTCTTGAACGCCCTTAAAATTGCCGGTAAAAAAATATCCGAAACACGGCTTGTGGTAAACGGTGCGGGGGCTGCGGGTATAGCCTGTACAGAGTTTTATATTGCCGCCGGGTTGCGGCGGGAAAATGTTATTATGTGTGATTCCCGCGGCACAGTATACAAAGGCCGTGATAAGGGGATGACCCCGGAGAAAGAAAAAATGGCGGCGAATACTGATGCCCGTACCCTGGCGGAGGCGATGGAAGGTGCGGATATTTTTGTTGGGTTGTCTATCGGGAATTGTGTCACCAAGGAAATGGTGGCTTCAATGGCCGACAATCCTATTGTGTTTGCTATGGCTAATCCCGTTCCGGAAATTTACCCCGGTGATGCTGTAGAAGCCGGTGCCGCAGTGGTGGGGACCGGACGTACTGATTTTCCCAACCAAGTGAATAATGTGCTGGGGTTCCCCGGGATCTTCCGCGGTGCCCTGGATGTGCGGGCCAGTGATATCAACGAGGCGATGAAAGTAGCAGCAAGTAAAGCCTTGGCTGAAATCGTCGAAGAACCAGTGCCTGCAGAGCTGCGCGAATATCTTGCCGCCGCCTATCCGCAGGATGCCGCCGACGGAATGTTTGAGGGGGATTCTCCGCTAAAAAGCACATACGTCATCCCGAAACCCTTTGATCCCCGTGTGGTCCCGAGGGTCGCCCGGCGCGTTGCGGAAGCGGCAATGCGAACCGGCGTGAATCGGAAAATCGTCGAAGACCTTGACGCATATGAGGACGAGGTCAGGAACCGAACGCGACCTGAGCTGTCATAACTATTGTGTGCTTCGATGATTTTGCATTTTAAAGGTGGGATTGTTTATGAACCAGAAACTTAAAACCGTAACTGATTTTGTATTATGTCCCGGATGCCGGGAAATGCTGACCAGAGATGACTTGGAAGAGTTCGGAGCTTGTCCGTACTGTAATCACAAATTTGAATTTGATGACGCACTTGAAGATTTCCTGCTCAGGCCGGTAGTCGAACAATGGCTCGCATTTCAGGAATATGATACCTCATCGGGCGGCAAATGAGTGAATATACGGTTGACGCTTGCCGTAGCCTCGCTGCATCCGATCCAAAATGAGAGTACGCGCACGGGGCGATAATTTTGCGTGTAATGTTCCGCTACTTTTCGGAACGCGTAACTAGGGCTATGTTGTAGAGATTGCTACCCCTTACCGTTTTCATGAGCGTTACTACCTCACGGTAGGGACGGCTCTGATCCGCCCGGATAAGTACAGTGATATCAGGACGATTATTACTTATCTCGGACAAGTGGGCGCGCAGTTGCTCAAGGTTGACGGGGTCGTTGCGGTAGAGTATTTTCCCCTGCTTGCTCAAGCCGATCAGAAGACTCTGCTCCTCATCTATCTTTTCCGCATTCATGCGCGGCGGTGACACATCAACGGTATATTCCAGTATCGGCGCGGTGATCATAAATACGATAAGCAGCAGAAACGTAAGGTCCATAAGCGGTGTAACATTAATGCCGCTGAAAGCTTTTAACTCGTGTTTAACCCGCCGAGCCATATTTCACTGCTCCTCGTCTGTGCCCTGAAGCTTCAGGACGGAGACAAAATCTTCAACAAAATTGTCCATTTCAGTGATGGCTTGCTGTACGCCGCTGGTAAGCAGGTTGAAACCTACCACTGAGGGTATGGCCACCAGCAGGCCGACTACTGTAGTCAGAAGCGCTCCGCTTATCCCCGGGGCCATGGCGCCAATGTCGGGGCGGCCAGACTGCGCCATGCCGGTGAAGGCCATCATGACGCCCCAGACAGTTCCGAGAAGCCCCAGGAATGGGCTGACTGTTACTGCTGTTCCCAGCAGGCCGAGCCGCCTCTCCAATTCACTGATTTTGGCAGATACGGTGCGCTCGAGCGTACTTCTGATACGGTCTACCTCATGAATGCTCAGTTGGCGCGGCAGGCTGTGGGTTCGCGCGCATTGATCCAGATTTGCACTGTCCATGTCAAGAATATCGGCCAGTTCTTCAATGCCGGCTTCGTAAACCTCAAGCAGCGGACCGGAATGTTGGTCAAGTTGCATCAACATGTCCAGGGGGGAAGAACAGGCGGCAAATTTATTGAGGAATTTCAGGCCGGAGCGGCGGGCGTGGCGTACAGTCATTCCCTTATCGAGCATAATGGTCCAGGCCTGCATTGACAGAAGCAGAAGCAGGACAATAATTACTTTGGCAAATGCGTCACTTTGCTGGAAAGCGTACAGTACACCGTTAACGGCCGGGGTCGGAATAAAAATAGGCATTTGAGGTCTTCCTTTGGCGGACTACATTTTAGCCATTCGGGTTGCCGTTTAAAAGGGCACCCTGTCAGACAAACCACTACTAAACCTATACAGCGAATTTTCATGGGCAAGCGCAAACGCGAAATTTTAACTGGGGTTGAGCTGGGTACATCGACCATCAAGGTGCTCATGGGGGAGTTTCTCGAGGATGGCACCCTTAATATCGTCGGCTTCTCAGAACGTTCCTCGCTCAAAGTCGCGAAAGGCGAGGTGCAGGACGCGAACCTAGTCCGCGAACAACTCATTCTGGCCTTGTCAGACGCCGAAAAAAATGCCGGCCTGGAAATTGGTCACGTCTTCCTGGGGGTTACCGGGAACAGTGTTCGCTCAATTAACAGTGTCGGCAGTACCGCGGTAAGAACCCCCGATCAACGCATTTCAGAGAATGATCTGGTTACTGCTTTGACTAATGCTAAAGCCTACGGGCTACCGCCGGATAAGCGGGTTCTTCATCACATGGACCGCCGCTATATCGTCGATGCCGAGCGCGAAGTTTTGAATCCTATCGGCCAAGTGGGGGGGAAGCTTGATGCTGATATACAGATAATCTACGGTCAGCACAATACGCTTGAAACTTCGTGTCGGATTATTAGGGATGTCATGGGGTATCCCGCCACTGATATTGCTTTTTCAGGCATAGCCGCAGCCCTGGGCGTGTTTTCTTCCGCAGAAATGGCCCGGGGATCACTGGTCATTGATATCGGAGCGGGAGTCACCGAGTACGCGCTGTTCTATGGCGCGGGCGTCTTTCATTCAGGCCAGATAAGCGTCGGCTGTGAACATATTGCCAACGATTTATCGATCGGCTTACGGCTTCCGGTGTCGCGCTGCCGAACAATTTTACAGGAACTCAAAGGATTCGACGCTTCCGCGATGATGCGCCCCGACGGCAGAAGCCGGATTATGGAGGTCGAGACCTTGGCTCGGCAGGAACGTTCCATTCCCCTCTCATCGGTCGAACATATCATTGAATTAAGGCTGCGTGAATTGCTCCAGCTTATACGTCGTGATCTTCATGAGCAAGAGGCCCTTTCCCGGATTTCCAATACCATTGCGGTGAGCGGCGGCGGGGCCATGGTTTCGGGCGTGGAAGAATTAGTGCGCGACGTATTTCAAATGCCCGCCCGTGTGACGGGGGCGGGCCAGATTAACGGTCGGCAGGAGGTCGTCCTTTCCCCCCGCTTTGCGGTTCCGGCCGGCTTGATTCGCTGGGGACGTATGTCCGTTGATATTGGTGATAACGGACCGTCCATGAAGGAGCAGGTCCAACAGGATGTGGGGCGTTTTTTCAGTCTCGTTAAAAAAGCTTTCAAATAGTGAATTATGCAAACAGGAAACAAAAAAGTAACCGTTCTCGGGCTTGGCGGCGGCGGTGTCAGTATTGCCGGCCATTTTGCCAAGCTGGCCGGGGACGGCCCTTTTGAGGTCTGTGCGGCGGACACCGATTTCCGCAGTCTTAATAATACGCAGGGGTTGATTACTATTCCATTGGGGGAGGAGTGGGATTGTTCGTCTGGTTGCGGTGGGGATGCGCAACTCGGTGAAAAAGCAGCTGGCGCTTCTGCGGAAGCATTGCAGGAGTTGATTTCCGGTTCAGCCCTTTTGATTGTCACCGCCGGTCTCGGCGGCGGTACTGCTACCGGCGCGGTCCGGACGGTGGCGCGTCTGGCAAAGGAAGCCCGGATACCCTGTTTTTTTGTGGTTACGGTACCGTTTGCTTTTGAAGGAAACTGGCGCCGACAACAAGCTAATAGTGTCTTGGAACCGTTGCGCCAGGTGACCGACAGCGTTATCGTCGTGAAATCCGACCTGCTTTTCACCTCTCTCCAGGCTGATACCCCGGCCGCAAAAGCTTTTGAAATGGCCGATGAACTGCTTGCCAAGAGCCTTCACGGGCTGGCCGCGACGGTGTGGGCCGACTGGATGCTTACGGCCGATTTTGCGGCAATCCGGGGGCTTTTACGGAAAGCGCCCGAGAATGCCAATCTCGGTGTGGGAAGCGGTAACGGTGAAGACCGCTGGCAGCAAGCCATTGAAGAATTTGTCGAATGCCCTTTGATCGGCGGTCCAGAAACGTTGAAAGAGGCTGATGCCGCTGTTGTTACTCTTTTAACCCGCCAGGAGATTTCGGTCGGAGAATTACAGAAAACGCTGTCGTCTCTGCAAAAATACTTTTCGGACAATGCCCAGGTATTGGTGGGGGCTTGTCACAGCCAGTTGTGCTCCAGTGAAGTGCAGATCACCGGTGTTCTGTGTCGTAGGGCCAAGTCAGTTAATCCACCTTCCCAATCTCAGTTTAAATCCCGGCCGGAACCATCGGATCGCAAACCTTCCCCGACCCCCGCCACCAAAAAAAATAAGGCAACGCCTGTCCAGGAAGAATTACCGTTGCAGGAGCAGACTTTGGGAATTTTCAGCGGTTCGCGGCCGACCACTATCAGGGGCGAAAACCTAGATATCCCCACCTTTCAGCGCCGCGGAATACATATCAATGCGGGGGACTAGCCCGCTTTTTGCACGAAGCAACAGTATTGCAGATTTGTTTTTTCTTCGGCTTGTTGCTGTGGTAACCACCGCTTCAAGCCGGAAAAAATCAAAGATGTGATGCTGTTGCTTCGCCCTCCAGGTGAAAAATGAGATTATGCACCGGGTTACAAAGTGCAACTTTCTAATAAGCAGTATAAGTCTTTGATATTCAAATAGATATCCCTCATAATCTCATTTTTCATGCAATGTCCGGGCTAACTACCGTAAATTTACGATTCAGTCCTGCTGGCGTAGCAGATTATCCAAAAGGCCGTTCACAAAGCGCGGCGAATCTTTGTCACCGTATGCCTTTGCCAATTCGATCGCCTCGTTCAAGGTCGCCTTGGGGGGGATATCCGGACAATGCTTAATTTCATAAGCCGCCAGTCGCAGGATATTACGGTCAATAAAACTCATCCTTGTCACCCGCCAGTTTTGGGCGCAGGCATTGATCAGGCGATCCAGTTCAGGATTGTTTTCTGCCACACCGCGGACAAAACGCTCCGCCAGCTTCCGCGCCGTCGGGTTGGGTTTCAGCTCTTTTTCCTGTTCCTGCCGGTCCAGTTGTTCCCAGAATCTCTCTAGGGTTTCGGCCTTCATGTCAGCCTCATCCCCAGCATCCAGCTGGTAAAGAATCTGAACCGCATAACCACGCGCGGCCCGCCGGAAATCCAAATACTTTTTTTCATTCATAGTTGTTTTTGGGGTTGCCATCTCACTCATTGGCCGGCCGGAAGCGTTTTCATGAGGCTGGCCATTTCAATGGCGCTGGCAGCGGCATCCGCACCGCGGTTGCCGGCTTTTGTACCGCTACGTTCAATGGCCTGCTCAATATTTTCAGTGGTGACGACGCCATAAATAACCGGCACACCGGATTCGGCGCCAGCTTGGGCCAGGCCCTTGGCAACTTCCGCATTGATGTACTGGGCATGCGCGGTCGCCCCCTGGATCACAACTCCAAGCGCGATGACTGCATCGTAACGCCTGCTCAAAGCCATACGTCGCGCTGCAGAGGGAATCTCAAACGATCCCGGGACCCACGCCGCCTCAATGTTATCTATGCTGCCGTTATGACGAACAATGCAGTCAGTTGCGCCGCTCAACAGTTTGGAGACAAAAAATTCGTTAAACCGGCTACACACAATTCCGAAACGCATGCCGGTTGCATCCAGTTTTCCTTCATAAACGGTCTGTAATTCATTCTTCATAGCAGTTTCTCCTCACATTAAATTAGGTGACCCATACGCTCTTTTTTGGTCTGCAGATATGTTTTGTTTTCATCTTTCGGAGGCGAAATAATTGAGACTCTCTCTTTAACAATTAAACCATAGCCTTCCAAGCCGACAATTTTTTTCGGGTTGTTAGTCAGTAAACGTATCTCTTTCAATCCTAAGTTCAACAAGATCTGGGCGCCTATGCCATACTCTCGAAGATCCGGAGCAAACCCCAGTTTTACATTTGCCTCCACCGTATCAAGCCCGCGCTCCTGAAGATGGTACGCATGCAGTTTGTTGGCCAGACCAATACCGCGTCCCTCCTGCCGCATATAAACAATGACGCCGGCCCCTGCTTCAACCACCATTTTCATGGCCTTTTCCAGCTGCTCGCCGCAGTCACATCTTTTTGAATGAAACACCTCGCCGGTCAGACATTCACTGTGGACCCGGACCAACGGGCACTCGGCATTTTGCACATCACCGTAAACCAAGGCCAAGTGTTCCCGGTTGTCGGTTTTGGCTCGGTAACAATAAAGATCATACGTGCCGAACTCAGTCGGCAACTTAACAATATGCAGCAAATCAACCAGGCTCTCCGTCTGCCTCCTGAAATCAATCAGGTCAGCAACCGATCCCATTTTCAGTTTATGTTTTTCAGCAAACTTCCTGAGATCCTTTACGCGGGCCATCGTCCCGTCTTCATTCATAATCTCACAAATAACCCCCACCGGAGACGTACCGGCTAATCTGGCCAGGTCAACCGCCGCTTCGGTATGCCCGGCCCTTACCAGCACGCCCCCCTCTTTCGCAACGAGCGGGAAAACATGCCCCGGCACGGTAAAATCATCACGTCGGGAATTGGGATTGGCCAAAGCCTGAATTGTCTGAGCCCGGTCGTGGGCGGAAATACCGGTAGTAACGCCCTCGCGCGCATCAACACTGACTGTAAAGGCGGTATGATAGGGGTCATCGGGCTTGGCCATTTCCCGCAGGTCAAGAGCTCCCGCCCGCTTTTGCGTCATCGGGGCGCAGATCAGACCGCGTCCGTACGCCGCCATAAAATTGATTGACTCGGGAGTTGCGTGCTCAGCACTCATAACCAAGTCACCTTCGTTTTCACGCCGGTGATCATCGGTTAAAATTACCATTTCTCCGGAAGCAATAGCGGTAATGATTTCTTTTGTTTCTGCAAAACCATCGGCATTCATAATCACGATTCCATATTTATTAGCAAGACCGGCCGCGAAAAGGTGTTGCTCAGACTATCACAAAGGAAACGACGATGGGGAGAAAGGATAAGCGAACCACGGGGATTAACCGGAACAGCAATCCACGCATCCGCTCGCTGGCATCATACATAAATTATATACGCTTGCCAAACGCCCTTCTCCCATCCAGCCTTTCACTGTCGACTACGGAATTACACCGTATCATTCTCCAATCCAACCAATACTGCAATCGCACAATTGGTCTTAATTAAAGAATCGCGGGCTTTAACCGCCGGTGGGGATTTGCACCCCGTCCCGAAGGAGACGTTTTCAATACATTTTATACTATAACTTCTTTCAAAGATATAGCCAAACACAACTAACCCGAACATTGCATGAAAATGAGATTATGCGGGATATGTATATGAATACCAAAGGCTTATACCGTTTGTTATAAAGTTACACTTTGTAACCCGGGGCATAATCTCATTTTTCACCCAGAGGGCGAAGCAACAGCATCACATCTTTGATTTTTCCGGCTTGAAGCGGTGGTTACCACAGTAACAAGCCGGAGAAAAGACAAATCTGCAATACTGTTGCTTCGTGCAAAAACCGGGTTAAACGATCATCCGGCCGCGAATTGAACATTGAACGCTCGTCGCGTGCTTTCGCCGGACCGGATCACTACTTCAAGCAAGTCTTTGGCATTCTGACGGAACTCGCCGCCGTCGCCTTTATTAAACGCCCACCCGTTGCACGCCACCGTCAGAACAAAATCCTCGCCGCCGACCACATCAACTTCACCGGTCAAGGTTTGTTTGGCCGCCGACCATTCCACACCATGGCATTCCATCATGCCCTGCATGATATGCCGGTTTGTCGATATAATCTGCG
>JAWOEV010000190.1:0-3025 GCA_046482565.1 Lentisphaeria bacterium
CTCAGAAAAAACTCAAAATAGATACCTTCGGGCTGAAACGGTGCAAATAAGATTATCAGCACGCTCACTACCGGAGGTACTGCACCAACCAGGATAGGCGTAGCAACTGAACCGTATTTTTCGTTTCCTTTTTTCATAAACAATTCTCTGCTATCTTTTTTTCTACTAATTAAAACAGGGGATCTCATTTGCGCTGAAATATGAGTTCTAGCGGTACCGGGCCGAGCTTGTCCAGCGAGGCTCTATACTGGTATGCTGGACCTTGTGCAGAGAGGTATCGCACTCCGCCTGAGGCGCATTGAGGTGGGCCGGTGGCTCCTCGCCGGCTTCCGGATTGTACTGTACTGCCTTCAAGGGTAATCAGAACGTATAACTTAAAAATGTACCTGTCTGGATCAGCTTAGCATCCGGTTCCTGGAATCCGGCCCCCCGCCAGAATAAGCCAACAGTCCAGTTACTCAGACGTAACCCCGCTTCAGACTCGAACCCGACGCGGCCATCCGGGTCACTTTCCTCGTTATTAGCGCTGGCCGCAAAGGCATGTCCGACGCCTGCCTTGATGTAACCACGCTCATGATCCAGCCCCAATCCCACAACGCCATTCATAAAATCCAGAGTGCTCCAAGCTTGCGGATCAAGTTCATCACGGTCCCACTCTTCGTATCCTAGACTGGCAAACGGAAACAGCGTAAAACCATCGCCAACATCAAACAGTCGTCGCACTTCGAACCCGATCCGATAACCCTCTTCAGCCATCATGCCCTGATTTGAGTCCATCCCCTCGGACACCCACCATTTATGCCCCATAAGGGCAAGTACCCAATCGCGCCGCTGGTACTCAACTACTGTTTCAAGTGCGGCCATCGATTTATGCCCTCCCTCCTGTCGCAACTGACTCCAAGCAACCGTTCCCATTAATAACCGCGGCGTAACATTTAATTCGCCACCGCCAATATCCAGAGCAAAAGCTGTCGTGGAACTGCCCGCCACCATCATCGAGACAATTATCCCCGCCCCCCAGAGATATTTCATCTTACGCCTGACCGCATTAAAGTAACTCATCAGCAATAACCTTTTTCTTACTTTGTTGGAAAGTGATAGGGAACAGCTTTAATCGACGAGGAAACCTATCACGGATATCGGGCTAAATTTTATATACATGTGCAATTATGATACACTTTTTACCTTGAGAGTCAAGCTATGAAAATTGTATTAATACTGCTTTGTATATTTTAATTATTGCGGTACAACTACTTATGGTATATTAAAAATTTTTTTATTCTTTTGGCATCGATTCTGCTGTATGGTTAACCGATGTTTCAGTCGAGTCCACGCAACGCGTGCAAATCGGCTGAAAACATAGAGCAAGACAAGTCAACAAGAGACAAACAAAGGAGATGATTGTTATGAGTTCCGCTACAAAAACAATTAAGACAATTTGCCTGGCTTTAGCAGTTGCCGGAACAATCGGAATTTTCGCCGGTTGTGACCAAGAACTGCCTGAAAGAGAGTCCGGCTGGGAAGAGCAGCCGCAGCAAGAACAGCAACCCCAGCAAGAGGAAAAAGAAGGAACTCAGCCGATCACACCGGTTGAATAAGCTAACCATAGAGACAAAATAAGCAAGGAAAGGGAGAAAAATCATGTTGAATACTATTAAACTTATGGCGACACTGGCAGCGGTCGGTTGCATTGCAGGCAGCGGATTGGCATGGGGGCAGCAGGGGCAGCGGGTTCAGCCGCAATCCGAAGAAAATAAAGGTCTGAAAGAACTCCGGGGGTTGCGAAAGAAAAGCCAGGATATTCAGGCACAGCTTGATAAAATTGCGCAAGCGGCGCGTAAAGAAAATCCTGAACTTGATAAAATGCAGAAAGATCTGCAGGAACTGTTCCGTGAAAAGCTCAACGAATACGGTTACCCCAGCGAAGATGAAATGCAGGAGCTGCGCGAAATGCAGCAGAAATTGCAGAAAGCTGGCGACATGGAACCGGAAAAGCGTCAGCAATTAACGCAAAAGTTCCAGAAGCAAGTAGCGCAATTGCAACAAGCGCGTCAAAAGGCGCAACAAGACGAGAAAGTGGTTAAGGCGCTTGAGGAAATGCAACAATTGAAGTCGAAGGCAATGAATGAAGTAAGCGACGACGCCCGTCAGTTGCAGGAGAAACAAATAGAAATCCAGAAAAAAATACAGAAACTGGAACAGGAAATGTACAAAAAACAGTAATCGCAAGATATAAGCTATATATCTTACGCAACTGTTAAAAACACAAACCGTCAGAAAGCCGTCGCACTGTACTACCCGCAGTGCGGCGGCTTTCCTGTTTCTTGTTGCCTGCCCAAAACTATCCCGGACATTGCATAAAAAATGAGATTATGCAGGATAAATATATGAACGCGAGCCCAGGGAATCACAGATAAAGACAGGCAGTTCGGCGTCGAACTCGATATGGCTGGCGCGCCGGCATTCAAGAGTACCGAGCGTCTGCAGATCAATGCGTTCGCCGTACAGGCAGTGACCGGTACCGTCCGGGTCAATGGTTAGCATCATGCGTTCGTCGTTCATGATCCGGTCTCCCCGTTACGGAGTACCTGCTGCCGTTGAACGTTGGCACGGCGGCGGTATTCGGGCTTGCGTGATCTTGTCTGAACATCACCCAGCGCGTCTTCGAGGAAGCGCGTAGTCTGTTCACAGGCGGGTCCGAAGAACCCGAGGGCATCGATCTCGACTTCGCCCTCGGTACCGATATCTACATCAATTCTTTTCATGAATGGTTTACTCCCTCGCCGTTCCCACCGAGGGTGACAGCAATGTCATAGCCCAAGTTTGACATTTTGATCTCTGAAAAAAAAGAAATTTTGAGCACAACGGCAAAATGTGCTGAGTACAAAAAGCCTAAAAAGGGGCGATGTAGTTACTATAAAGTCCCTCATGTGCCTTGCTTTTCATCAAAGATGGATGACGGTATTATGCATGTACTTTTATCGTAAAAAAAGCAAATCGGTGAGTGCCTTGAGCTGCTCAAGTC
>JAWOEV010000028.1:0-15684 GCA_046482565.1 Lentisphaeria bacterium
CGTCTGGTCATCGACATCGACACCGCATTCCCTAGCCAATAGCAATGTTGTGAGTACCTGGGCACTGGCGGGGTTCATCAGGCCCCCGGCCACATAGCGGGGGTTGATATCCCGGCCCCAGTGAGGCCAGCCGACGCCGAACTTCTGCCGTTCTTTCGCGTTATCACAGTAGTACTGCAGGACAGGCAGCACTTCCTTGTCACCGGTGCGCAGGTAATACTCAGCGCAGGCTATACCGTTATAGCCGTTGTTCCACGTGTGATCACCGATACCCCGGGGGTTGGCGATAAACGGGGCAAAATATTCCTTGACCACGGGTAGGTGCTCGTCGTCGCCGGTCGACAGCAGAAACAGGCACATCAGGGCGCCGGGGATGCCGCGATTTTCGTCTTTCTTGCCGGGAATTGCCCGGTTCTCGCCCGCCTGCCGTTGCTTGAGTCGTTGATGATAGAAGGCGGCCGCCTGTTCTACGATCTTCTTTGACTTTGTACAATCGGCCGGCCATGTGTCGCTGTACTTACCCAGTACGGGGATGGTCACCATAACTTCTGTTTCGAGGTTGCCGCGGCGAACATCGAACCCGAGCTTGCCGTTGGTCGCCTCGGCCTCGGTTATCGCCTCGCCCAGCACCACGAACGGGTTTCGGCCATGTAATTCAGTACCGTTGACACCGGTGATAACATCGCCCTTGTTGAACTTACCCGCGGCCGGGCTGCCGTCGGCTACGCTTTCGACAGTAATCTTGAGGTTCTTGTAGATGTAGGCGTTGATGCCCGTCGGACCGATATGCCCGAACCCCTGGCGGGTCTCAGGATTCGGCCGGGAATTGAAAACTTTCTCGGTAGCCGCGTCCTCGGCGGCCTCGGTTGCGCCCATCGTCGCGGTCGCGCACACCTGTACGCAACCGATCAGGCCAATAATCACGCTCAGTCGGAATCGGTGTCTCATGTCATCTCCCTTCTATAGTTCGATTTTGCCATCATACGATATGAAACTCGTTTTTTGAGAACATTCAACGAAACCCGCAAGCCTCTTTTGGTCGGTTGGCCGTGTGCTCCGTAATACAGGGCCTGACGTCGATTATAATTCGGAATATCAAGCTTGTCGAAAGGGACTGAGGCGTAAGAATACACGTGCATCACATATGTCCGCCGCCTCAATCCTCGAAGAGTATCTGCCACCGGGCGCTATAACGGGTACTGCAAGTCACTGTGCTTTTTTATAGCTTAAGCGGACAGTCCGGGAGGGGCGGCGGGCGGGCTGCACCTGGCGCCGCCCTTCTGAAAATGCTTCCGCTTGACGGACGCACTCTTTGACCACCGGTGAGGGTTTGAAATCACTGTCGAAGAGTGCCTCTTCATCTTGCTTGGCACGCAGGTGCCGGAAAACTGCTTTGGCGTATGGTTCAGCATTTGCCTGGTGCCGGGTTATATCGCCCAAAGCGAAGGCACAGGATACCAGCACTGTGCTACTGTCGTAAATCGGCCCGTCCGGGGTTTTTATCACCTTTTCCGTTGCCTGTTTTTTCATACGTTTGAGCAAGTTTTCCGGCACTTCAGGAAGTTGCGCTGCAGCCCAGCAGGCCGCCGCTCGGAGCCGAGCATTACTGCCTAATTGCGGATCAGAATCTCTTAAAATGTTGAGAAAGGCGCTTGTTGCGCCCGCATCTCGAACTCGGCCTGAGGCGATGATGGCTTGGTACCGCACATCGCTATTCTGGTCTTTCAGCCTCGGCATGAGAAATTCATGAGCATAATCCGCGGTCAAAATGCCGGCCGCGCGTGCCGCCGCCGCTCGGACAATTGCTTTCGAGTGACGGCTATGCCTGCGTATAAGAGAGTCAGCATCGACTGCCTGCAAATTGTATACAGCGCGAAGGCCGGCCACCAGGTGTTTGGGCTTTTTTTCTTTCTCAAGGGCCGCGACCAAGGCATCTCTGTGTTCTATCGCTTTCATTTCGCCGATCGCGTTGAAAACATGGAAACGGGTTCGGTCCCGTTTTGCTCCGAAGTAAGGTATTATTCGGCGGGCAATGTCCGGGAATTTATTATAGAGGGCAATGGTGCTCAATTCGGCCTGTTTGCTGACCAGTCGGGAGGGATCCTGAAAAGCGTCAACGACCGCGGTGGCGCTTTTCGGCAACGGAAAATACTGTAACCCTTTCAATGCTTCAAGCCGGACCGAATAATCTTTGTCATTGGATAACTGTACAAGCAATGGCAGGCAAAACTCTTTTCGCACAGCAGCCAGGGAAGCGGCGGTTCGGGCGCGGCAAGCCTCACTTGGATCTACCGCCAGGAGCTCGGCAATTTCCCGGTCAGCCTTTTCCGGCAAATGACTTAATGCTTCGGCAATTACAAAGCGTACATGTGGCTCAGGATGTTTTGTCGCTTCTTTCAATTCCTGCAGGTACTGTTTGGTATCCGGCGCTCGGCAAGACAGTTTCCACGCGTATTCTGCGACGGTGGGGTCCGGGTGTTGGCGCCACCTTGCTAAAGCCTCAAACTGCGTTTCAGTTTTCAATGCCGAAAGCGAGCGGAGGGTGGCTCGGACGGTTTTCGTGTCCTCTGATAATTGCAGGACTTGAAGCAGGGGGGGGGAATCAGCTTCGGGCAGATATGGGTAAAGGGTAATAGCTGCCTGCCGAACAGCTGTGTGTGAATCAAGGATACGGGATTCAATCTTTTTTTGCTCTGCGGTGCTTAACCTGTCAAGGGGTAGATTGATTAATTGGCGCATTATAGTCGCCTGCACCGCCGGGGTATCATTCGGCAGGTGATCAATTAAGAGCTTGGCGGCATAAGCATTTTGGGTTTTGCCGAGTTCTCTGACAAGGCGGCAGCGCAGGGCTGGTTCATCCGCCCACTTCAGTCCTTGCCTTGCCTGCCATTCAACGATGTTGTCCGCCATTTTAACTGGCCGGGGTCCTAGGGCGAGGTCATCACTTTGCAGGGGTCGCTCCTGCCAGACCGGAATGAACAGCGGGAAGACGGCCAACGCCGTTTTAAAGCCTGATATTAATGCTGGACCAACCATATTAGTCCCTCTCTCTTAGGATCTTGTGCATACGCAGGGAAGCCGCCAACAGGCAAATGACAACGCTGACTCCGAAGATTGCCAAATGCCCCTGCCAAAGCGGTTGCCCAAAAGTTTCAAAGCCGACAAACCACTCATCGGAAGTTATCTGGATTGCGGCAACCACGGGATTGAAAACGAGAAACGCGGCTTTAGCCTGTTCGGAAATACGCTCACCGAAAAGTAAAACGCTGAGCGTACCCACCGAAATCAGGAGAGTCACCGCATAGCTGAGAGCGGTGGCGCTGGCGGTCGACTTCATAAAAGTTGAGGCCGTAAGACCAATCATTATAAAAACAAGCGCAGTCAGCACCAATGTCGCAAGCCATGCCCCGACTCTCCAGTAGGCAGCTTCCGTTTCGAGATAAACCAGAGAGAATAATACCGGCAGGCTGCTGAGCAGAAAGACCAGCACGTACATAAAAGCTGCCTTGAGCTTTCCCCAAATGACAGTCCAAGCAGTAAGCGGCGTCATGCGCAACAAGCCTATCGTGCCGCCGACACGTTCTTCGGTAATACTGCCGCTGCTGACTACCGGCGCCAGCAGGACAATAAGGCTGAACTGGAAAAGAACGGCCACCACGCGTACCTTGTCCGGGCCAAAGACCGAACCGAAATTCAAGGAAACCAGCAGCAGGAGGGTAATACTTATAACGATGCAGGCGGCGAGGGCTCGCAAAATGAACTTGGGCTTGCCGAAGACCTTGCTACGCAATTCTGCCACGAAAACCGGGTTTCGCCAACGCCCGATAGGTTGCTTGCGGCGCAACGGATCAATAAGATAAAAAGGGAAACCGAGTCGTCGTTTAAGCGAGGTCTTAAAATCCGTATATTGTTGCTGGGATTTGGACTTGCGACTGCGCATCGGGCGCATTAAGCCAAGGCAGAAAATCACAAAGCCGATTATGCTGAGCGTCAGCATCCCCGTTGCATAAATCTTAAATGTAGCGGCGGCGGAAACGACTCCGGTAGCGGCTTCGTAAGTGGCCGGTTGGCTTACAGCGATGAGCGCCTCAAAAGGGCTGAGGCTACGGATGATGTGCCAGAGTGGCTGCAGGGACCTGTACTGCCGCAGCAGTACATCCGGCAGCCAAGTGGCACCGGCTAACAGGGCGACCCCGAAATAAGATACGATCACCGCAGTGAACGTGCGCGAACACAAGGCGCTTACGGCCAGCCCGAAAATACCGTAACTCAGGGCTGCCAGAAAAATCGTACTGTAAGCTTTGACCAGCAGAGGGATACTGATACCCCCGCTCAGAGCACAAATTGCGGTAATCGGCGCCGAGATAATCAGAATCAGGATTACAGTCCCGACCGAGGCAGTCAATTTGCCGATCAAGATTTGCGAAGGCTTGAGGAGAGTGGTAAATAATAGTTCGAACGAACGCTTTTCCCGCTCATCCGTTATGGCGCTGGCGGTGAAGGCCGGGGCCAGCAAAATGGTCAAGGCCAAGTTTACCCCCAAAAAGACGGAAAAGATTGTATCAGTATCGACGCTGGAAAAGATCCCAGTGCGCGGCCAAAGCATGAAAAGAGTCAACCCCAGAATGCCGATCAGCAACAATAGCGCAGTGTATGTCTTAGGGTTTTCCAGGGTCCGCCTGAGATCACGACCGAGGATTGGATTTTTGCCGTATCGCTTCACGCTTCAGGTTCTCCCGCGTCTTGGCGCCCGGTGACCTGCAGGAAAACTTCTTCCAAATCCCCCTCCTCTTCCTTGAAACTGAATACGCTGATGCCGTTCTTCACCAGTTCCGCATTCAGATCAGCGATCATTTCGCGAGTGCCGTTGAAAATGATTCGCAATTCATTGTCAGCAACCGAAGTTTCCTGTACGTTTTCAAACTCGCGGCAGATTTGCGCTGCCTCTTCCGCCTTGCCCCCCACCATGATCGACAGAATTATTTGTTCCTGTAAACCTTTGACAATCTCTTTGACCGTTCCCTGGGCCATCAGGCGTCCTTTTTCGATGATCCCCACCCGGTCGCAGACTGAAGACAATTCCGGCAGTATGTGGGAAGACAGCAGAATGGTTTTGCCGTATTCCCGGAGGCGCTTAATCATGTTGCGCATTTCAATGCGGCCGTGTGGGTCTAAGCCATTGGCCGGTTCATCCATTATGACTATCTGTGGATCATGCAGGAGGGTGCGGGCCAATGCTATACGCTTGTTCATCCCGTGAGACAGCGATCCCATCCGGTAATCCAGCATATATTCAGACTCAGTCAGTTTGAGAGCATCACGTATGCGTGCTTCGCGGTGTTTGCTAGGAATTCGGAAAGCCGCACAGAAAAAATCGAGATATTCCCAGACGCTCATCTGTTCATACACACCATACTTGTCAGGCATATAGCCAATCAGGCGCTTGACCTTCTGGTTGTTACGGGGTTTGACCTCGACATCACCTACGAATGCCTTTCCCGAGCTGGGCTTAAGCAGTCCGCAAAGGGCTTTGATAGTCGTGGTTTTTCCGGCACCGTTAGGTCCGATAAAACCGTATATTTCACCCTTTGGGATTTCCAGGTTTACATCAAAAATTCCGCGATCATTGCCGTAATCTTTGGTGAGATTTTCAGTTCTTATCATGGTTTGTGGCCCGTGTTTAAAAGTTTTTTCCGGATGCGGCCCTTGATATCTACTTTCAACCTTTTTATCCGCCACTGTCCGGCACCGCTCAAAGCGTTTGTTCGGGAGGCCGGTTTGGTATTGGTCACCTTCAAGCGCATATAAACGCGGCCGCTGACCGGATCCAGAATGTTGTGGTCATTCAGTTCGGGAAAGAGGTATTTGTCGCCATTTCGTTTACGTGGCGCCAGAAGCTCCATTCCGTCTTCCGCCGGAACCCGTCCGGCCGTTTCAGGCACTATTAGTGCCGGCTTCACCTCAACCTTTCCGGTCGGGTCCAGGGCGGACACTTCCACCTGAATTTGTTCAATCACCATTCGCGACATAAATTCCGGCGGCAACTTGGCTCCCAGCGTGTACGAGGCAGCTTTCTGAGGTATCTTCAGTTCCTGCCATTCATTCTCCCAGTACAAGGCTCCCGCACCCCGGCCGGACGCTTCTATCGCAATAGCTTCGGAGCCAAGGGGGATCAGCGGATTATTCTGGTCCGCCGCCACTCTATGATAGGCGGGATACACATCTACGAGTTTCTGCAACTGTTGAAAGCCTCGACCGCCGCTAATCTCCAGCCAGGACAATGGTTTGTTCACCTGAGACAGTGTGACCACACTGGGAGTCGGTAAATTACCTGACCGCAGGAAAGCTTCGATTTGCCGATGGACGGGATCGAGCTGTACCGAATCTGACTCAGTGGATGAGAATTCCCATTCCCGCGACTTTTTTTGCTTAACCTTCAGAAAACCATTGGGAAGGACCAGGTATATTGGGTTATCTGACTTGATTTTATCAAATCCCTTTGGTGCCGTGAGGTGCCAGCCATCGGGGGTGGCAGAAAGTGGTAAAATTTCCGGGAAATCACCAGCGACCTTTTCCGAGTACGCATTGAGGTATAACGGTTCCAGGGCTCGCAGGGCTAATTTTTTTACCACGGACCTGGCACCCTGCCGAACAAACGTAAATGATTTGATTGATTTTTCCTGATTGCCGTACAGACCGGGCACCGGCGGTGGAGTCCGGAAACGTACAGAACTATTTTTGGCTTTCAGGTCAAGCCGCAAATCTTGCTTGCTGAAAAACCCCAAACTGCTGTCGCTGATCGTGCCCGTTTTACTGTGCAGATTAATATTAATTGACGCGAGAGTCTGAGCTTCTTTATCTGAAGCCTGCTTAAATGCGGCACCGAAAATAGCCGCGGTTATGATGATTGCGACCAGAGATGCCCCCAGCCAAGACCATAGCTTGAGGCGTAAGACAATCCCTAGGGAAAAAATCAGAACAACCAGAACGATATACAAAATTATGAGCAGGCCGATTTTATCGGCACTAGGGGCACTGAAGCCTACCATGCGGCTTGCGGCATCCTTGAGTGGTTTATTGTGCAGTGCATTGGTGTTAATTGGAGCCGGCCTTTGCCAAGAAAGAATATGATTCCAAAGCATATCGGCCATTCGGGTATTCCGTACTTTAGAATCAAATATCGGCACAGTACATAAGCCTGCCTGCCCGAGCCCGGTTTTCTTCCAGCAGAACAATGGCAACCCCTCGATTGACGCTGAGACCGTGGCATGTTTGTCCGGCTGAATTTCCAGCATTTGTCCCGGCGTCTCCCGCCAGTGAACGGCATGAGGTGAAGGATTAGGCATGCCCAGTAACTGCGGACGTTGCGCTTGACCGGCGTCTTGATTCGGCTGCCACTGATCAGGTAGCGGCAATGACACAATCGGCCGTATCCGCAGGGGGCGGGCAGGCAGTAAATCCGCCAGGGCGGTATCCTTTAAAGCCAGGGCGGCTGCAGGATCAGCAAACAGCAGAGTGCCGCCGGCTTTGACAAATTGCCGGAGCCCCTGAATTTGTTTTTGATCCATTTGCCGCGGGGCTATCTCCAGCACTACCACTACCGACGCACCGCCATAGCCCAGCAGACTTTGCGGAATGTTCTCGGTCGACACTTGGCTTACGGCCAAATTAGGAACCAGCAGGTCCCTGTTTTTCAGATTAGAAATACCGCGTATGTCATGATTGTCATTGAGTATAAAGAAAGCCGTTTTGCGAAAGGCAATTTGCGAGTTGACGGGGATTTTTTTAACGTTGAAATATTTTTCGCCGGGGTGAGCTGCAGTAACCCGCAAATGCTCGCATTTTTCCATGGGCATCAACACGTCAAATGTGAATTGCGCCTTCGGGCCGCTTGTCAACCGTCGTTGCCATATTGACCCATCTAACCGACCTTCCGGCGTCAGAGATAAAACCAGATCCTGCGGTGTGGCCGCCAGATTTTTTGCCGTGAACGGTACCGTTGCCCAGGATTCCTGCAGGACGCGGGGATTCACGCCCCAGCGCGGGAAACCGATAGCGATTTCAATATCATCTTCCGCGGTTGCAGGTCTGGCTTCAAGCAGAAACAGACATCCGATTAACACCCCTATACAAAACCGTAAATCACGACAATGGGGGAACAAAAGATGAAGTCTGTAATTATGTTTGAAAGTCTCGATGTCCGTGATCTCTGATTTGAGTTTCTACACTTAGACCCCATGCGAAAAGGGGGTTACGCCTCCACTGTCCTTGCCTGCCTGTGCGTATCGCACGCAGACAGGCGGCAGTGGTTCGAAAGTTTGGGAAAGGCGTTTCTTTCGCCCTTTTCCCAAATGTTCGCTCCACCGGGGCAAGCCCGGCGGCGGATCAAGTTCGAAAAACCATCGAACCCCTTTTCGCGGAGGGTCTGGCTCCCAGTCGCTTGCGGGTTATGCTGTGGCCTAATGTTCGAGCATTAAAGTTTCAGAGGTCTGATCTGCCACTTCGGCCGGGCCGAAATACTGGATCGGTCCCGGGTAAAGATAGCAGGTTTCAATCTCCCACTTATCCCGGTTGGCGGCAAATTTCTTGAACGGTCCGCCGTCAAGTTCGACCAGAGCCTTGCGTATAACTGGATGGTCGGTCCCTTTCCGTCGTTCCATATTCATCATCATGGTCAGAGGAATGCCGCCAGCCTCCCACTCTGTCGCCGGTTTATGGAGGTTGCTGACTGAAGCCATATATCCGGTTTTGCCGCATTCGGCAAGGCAGGCGGCGGTATAGCCAATGCTGTAGCAGTAATCGGCATCGAAATTAGACGGGGCGGCACAACGCCCCTCGTAACCGAAGAAATGGTTTTGGGAACTGAATTTGCCCGAATAGATATTTTTGGCTTGCCATTCCCGGAGGATATCGCCGACCAGGTCAATCAAGAGTTCTTCGGTTTCAATCCGAGAGACCTGTACATTGCCGTGGGGGTCGCGATCCTGAAGCAACTGAGCCTGTATGTCACCCGGAAGTGAGCTGAATGCCTGCGATGAGGCGGCCGAAAGCCGGCTGTTAACAAACTGCATTTTGTCGTCTGTGGTTTGCAGCGATTGGAAATACTCGCCGTTCTCAGCCAACAAATCGTTCAGCTCAGAAATCAACGCCTTCATTTCCGGAATAAACTCAATCAATCCCTCGGGGACAAGGACAACACCGAAGTTGAGCCCTTTTTCCGCCCGCTTGCTGATGACCTCCGCAATATGATTGGCGATTTGCTGCAACGTTTGCTTTTTGGCGGCAACTTCTTCAGAAATCAGGGTGACGTTGGCATGCGTTTTCAATGCGCATTCCAAAGCAATATGAGAAGCGGAGCGCCCCATGAGCTTGATGAAATGCCAGTACTTTTGCGCCGAATTGGCGTCGCGTTGAATATTGCCGATTAGTTCGCTGTAAACTTTGGTTGCGGTGTCAAAGCCGAAAGAGGTCTCGATCTGCTCGTTCTTAAGGTCGCCGTCGATGGTTTTCGGGCATCCGACAACCCGCACATCAATATTGTTTCGGCAGAAATATTCAGCCAGCATACAGGCATTGGTATTCGAATCGTCACCGCCGATTACCACGACGGCCTGAATGCCTTGCCCCCGGCAATTCTCAGCCACTTCGGCAAACTGTTCGTCGGATTCCAGCTTGGTCCGGCCAGAGCAGATCATATCAAAGCCACCCGTGTTCCGATAGCGATCAACGGTCTCGGCGTCAAGCGGCTTGATTTCATTATCAATCATCCCGCTCGGCCCGCCCAAAAAACCGACCAGCTGACTGTCCTTGTTCATCGCTTTTAAGCCGTCGAAAAGGCCGGCTATTACATTGTGACCTCCGGGTGCCTGGCCGCCGGAGAGGACCACGCCGACTTTGATAGCCGGGAACGAGCGCTCTTTACCGCCTTCAAAGGTTACTGTCGGTTGTCCGTAGGTGTTGGGGAAGGTTTTGCCGATGGCTTCATGGTCCGCGACAGATTCGGTTTTTCCGGATTCGCTGACCCCGACAGACGGACCGTGTTCGGCAAATACAGCGGGTAATTTGGGCTGGTACGCGGCCCGAGCTTTTTCGAGCGGGGATATGGTTGACATTAGGGATTTCCTTTATTTTCTATAACTTCAATATGTACGTCAATTGCACAGCCGATGAGCCGGTAAACGGCTCCTTCTCCAGCGCTTCCTCTGTGCTCTCTGTAGTTTATTTTTTTCTTTTTCTTTGTTCGAACAACAGTATCGGTTTAGTGAACTGGAAAACTAACTTCATTAATTGTTTTTTCAAAAGGGGGGCATAAAAAAGGCGCTCAACCGATGACCGATTGAGCGCCAGAGTCAACTTTGTTTACTGGGCCGGTCTATTCAGCCGGGGTCCAGCTTTGTACAAGATCCATATTGTCTTCCATCCAGGCTGCAGCGCCTTTGGCGGGGGTTTGAGCGTCTTTAACGGCGCCCATCAGGCTGGCCAGCTGGGTGTCGTCAAGCTGGAAGTTGCTCAGGAACTGCGTGACTTCCGGCATCTCTTCTTTCAGACCTTTGCGGGCAACGGTATGGATTTTTTCAACCGCGCCGTAAATGCCTTTGGGGTCATCCAGGAATTTCAGATCCCAGCGGGCAAATTTCCAATGCGGTTTCCAACCGGTAACCGCGATCCACTCTTTCTGGGCTACCGCCTTTTTCAGAGCGGCGGTCATGGCGGGGCCACTGGAGGAAATGAGCTCGAGGTCCAAGCCGTATTCGTCGATCGCTTTGTTGGTCGCCTTCATGATGCCGGCGCCGGAGTCGATTCCGATAATTTCGCCCTCGAACTTATCCTTATTGGCGTTGATTTCCTCGATCGAGTCGATGGTTACGTATTCCGGTACCACCAAGCCGATACGGGCTGTGCCGTTATTGATTCCCAGGTCAACGAGATCGTCGCCATATTTTTCCATGTAGGATTTATGGGTGACCGGTAGCCATGCATCCATAAATGCGTCACGGTCGCCGGAGGCCAGAGAAGTAAAGACCGGTGCGGCATCCGCCATGGTCAGGGTTACGTCGTAGCCCATTTCCTCTTCCAGAACAGTTTTTGCCAAGTTGGTCATGGCAATGCCTTCAGCCCAGTTCACATAGACCAAGTCAACGGTTCCTTTGCTGGCCGCTTCTTCACTCTCCTGGGTCTGTTTTTTGCACCCCGTAGAAACGGTGCTCAGCAGGGCGAGTGCAACCAAACCTCCGAATGTGCGTTTCAGTGCCTTTTTCATGTTTACCTTTTTAACGAGTTTCAACATTTCCTTTTTCTCCTTTTCTACTTGTTTTGTTTTTGGGTTCCCAGGGCTTGAGTGACCCTGTCCAGCAGCATGGCCAGAATAACCACAGCCAAACCGCCTTCGAACCCGGTTCCGATTTCCATTTGGGTAATGCCGTTCAGTACAACCTGTCCCAAACCGCCAGCTCCGATCATCGCTGATATGACAACCATCGAAAGAGCCAGCATGATGGTTTGGTTGACTCCCGCCAAAATGGTGGGAAGCGCAATCGGCAACTGCACTTTGACCAGCATTTGGGTGGGGGTTGAACCGAAGGCCTGTCCCGCTTCGACTACTTCCTCAGATACTTGGCGGATACCGAGGTTAGTCATGCGAACGGCCGGCGGCATAGCGAAAATCACCGTTGCCATTGCCCCGGGTACTTTGCCCAGGGTGAAAAATAACACTGCCGGGATCAAATAGACAAAGACCGGCATGGTCTGCATAAAGTCGAGAATAGGTCTGACCACCCGCTCTACCAAATCGCTTCGGGAAGCCCAGATGCCTACCGGTATGCCGATAAGTAGCGCAAAGAAGGTGGCGGCAAAAACCAGTCCCAAGGTTTGAATCATCTGGGACCACAGGGCCATGCCTTCGATTACGAATAATCCTACGAGGGCAAAGACTGCCAGACCGTTACCAACCGCCCAGTAGGTTATGGCAACAAATAGAAGAAGCATATACCAGTGCGGGGGGATTTGCGGAAAACCTGCGACCAAGGCATCGGAAGCAGTAATGCTTACCAGCACGACACCGGCGACAAGGCCGGTAATCCAGCCGCCGCGTTGCCATAAAATGCTGGCGATTACTACTGATAAATAGAAAGCTAGCGGCAACTCCGGCGGGAATATCAAATAAATGCCGCCATAGTACAGGCCGCACAAAATTGCGATGGTCCCTGCTCCGCCTCCCAGAGCCAGCCCCCAGCCTTTTTTGAACAATGCCTTAAAAACCAAGGCCCCGGCTATGACCGCGAGCAGAAGGACCGGCGGTTGGCGCAATAGGTTTTCAAATGACTGAATGGCAAATTCAAGCGTGGCGCTTACACCATCGAAAAAACCGGACCACTGCTCCTGCAGCATGGTGATGAAGTTTTCGACATATTTGCCAATAGGAAGGCGAATTTCCATAGTTTATTCCTCTCCTGATATCCCGGTTAAAATAAGCGTTCTGGTCACAACCCCGAGTAATCGTTTATCCTCGTTGACGACAGCGATCGGGCTCTCTTCAGAAGCGACCGGCAAGAGGTCGGCAAGCGGGGTATCGGGCGATGTTGTCACCACGTCCTCATTGATAGCATCTGACAAATCTTTCTTTTCTTGTTTTGATAGAGCAAGGGCATCATCAAGCTTGACGCGACCTTTGAGAATGTGTTCATGATCAGTAACATAAAGGGCTGAACAATCCAATTTTTTCATTTCGCGCACGGCGTAGTGCGGACCGCCGCGACTCAAGTCAATCGCCCGGGCTTTTTCCATGACAGTGCCCGCGGTGATGACTTTTGAACGGTCAACGTTTTCCACGAATGCCCGGACATAATCATCCGCTGGTTCGGTCAAAATCTGTTCCGGCGTCCCCACCTGAACAACCGCGCCGTCTTTCATAATGGCAATTCGATCACCCAGCTTCAGGGCTTCGTCCAAGTCATGCGTGATAAAAACTATGCTCTTATGCATCTGATCCTGCAATTCGAGCAATTCTTCCTGCATCTGGGTCCGGATGAGCGGGTCCAAAGCACTGAAAGCCTCATCCATGAGCAGAATTTCAGGATCAGTCGCTAGGGCGCGGGCCAATCCGACCCGTTGCTGCATGCCGCCGCTCAATTCCTGGGTCATACTGGTTTCATAGCCGTTGAGCCCGACTAGGTCCAGGGCCTCGTAAGCTTTCTTTTCCCGCTCTTCTTCCGGTACGCCTTGAAGTTCGAGCCCGTACCAAGTATTGGAAACGACATCCCGGTGAGGAAGAAGGCCGAAATGCTGAAAAACCATTGCCGTTTTTTCCCGACGGACTTCACGCAGGCGATGCTTGTCCATGCCAATCACGCTTTCGCCGTCGATGAGAACATCCCCCCCGGTTGGCTCAATAAGGCGGTTGAGGCATCGCAATACAGTTGATTTACCACTACCGGATAACCCCATGACCACGAAAATTTCGCGCTCATTAACTTCGAAAGAGGCATTGTCGATAGCGACAGTGCATCCGGTGCGTTCCAGAATTTCGCTTTTTGAAACACCTTCTTTCAAAAGGTCGGCCCCCACACCACGTGCGTTAGGACCGAAAATCTTAGATAAGTTTTTTACCTCAATGGTCGCCATAAAACTTTCCTGAGTTGATTAAACTAAAGTGGCTAATCTGAGAATCAGCATTCCGCACCTCAATGTCTCTTACCGTAATGGGGGCTGAGTTAAATGTCAAGCGCTGGCAGAGGTCATGCAAAAGGCGGTAAGCTTCGAACCGAAAAGTCGGTGAACGATTACCGGCGATCCCGCGCGGGTGATCGATGACGCGCTTAATTATATTGAATAATTTGGCGTGATCATCGTCCGTAATCTCGTCTATCGAAATAGAAGGAAAGCCGTATCGTGAAACTTTATAAGGAAATGATTTGCGTTTTGTTCAGCAAGTGTTACGATACTGGATATTGTTCCGATATTAGAGTGCGGAACGATTCAGCCGGATCCGGGTTGCGTGCCCGGCTGATTTTGTCGTAAGGGTTTGGCTAAAATGCCGCCTTTGATAATCTTGTTTAATAAAAGTCGGAGGAAGAAAAGTATGTTGTCATCGTTGAAAAATCGCATTCGTTTCGTAGCAACCGCAGTTGTTGCAGGTGGAGTTCTGGCATTTACACCGTTGTCGGCCAAAGCTCAAACCACGGAAGAGTTGCAACAGCGAGTAACAGAGCTGGAATCCCAACTCCAAGACGCACAGACTAAATTACAACAGGCCGAGGCTCGCTCCGAAGAACAGGCAACAGAGCTGGAAGATGTGCAAGCAAAAGTGGCAGAAGCTGACAGTTTATTGCCGCGTAAAATTAAAATCGGCAACCTTACCGTCGGTGGTGCGATACGAGCTAATTATGTGATCGGTGATTACGACAATCCCAACCCTTCTCGTCCAAGTCGAGGCGGTGATGGCGGTAACTTCGAGCTGGATACCTTTCGCATTAATCTGGACTATAGCTATGAAAATTGGTTAGGTAAGGCTGAATACCGTTTTTACAACGGCTATAATTTCCTTCATACTGGTTGGGTAGGCTATCAGTTCGATGAAGAAAGTCACATACAACTTGGTGTGAACCGGGTTCCCTTCGGCCCCGGTCCATATGGTGTTTCGCAAAGCTGGTTCTTTGATCAGCACTATTATGTCGGCTTATCTGACGACATGGATCTTGGTCTGAAATACATTAAGAAAATGGATAATTTGACCTTTGACCTTGCTTATTACATATCGGATGAGGGGCAGTGGCGCGGTGACAGCCAAGATAGTGCTCGCTATTCCTATGATGTAGTTGATGAAACCGACTTGGGATATGAAGAGCGGAACCAGGTCAACGCTCGTGCCATTTATAAAATCGACAACGAGACGGTCCCCACTGAGCTTGGTCTTTCTTTGCAGTATGGTCAACTGGATAGCAACGGTTCCCAGGACGATGGTGATCACTATGCTGCCAGTGTCCATATGGTAAACCAATGGAAGAGCTGGAAGCTGGCATCACAGTTGACCTATTACAAATATGAAATTGACGATTACACCGTACAGTCGGGTGCCTTTACGGATGACTTGGTTGATATGGGAGCCTATGATTATGCCTATCCGGTGGCTGCTGAAGCTTATATACCAGCAGTGTCGCTCTCATATTATTACGAAGCGGCAAAAATTGCTTGGCTGGATTCTGTAACGCCTTATCTTGAGTATAGCTCTATCGTTAAGGCTGATGGCGACCACAATGACAGCGAATTGTTAACCTTAGGAGCAGCTTGGGCCCGTAACGGTTGGTACATCTATACTGACTTGGCATACTCTAACGGAAACTACTTTGTGGGTGGCGATGAGTTCACCAATTTCGGGGCAAATCCTGATGACGAATGGCAGACTCGCTTCAACATCAACTTCGGATATTATTTCTAAAGCCTGAGTTGACGACAAGAAGTATTTACAAATTAAGGCCGGAAGCACTGCAAAAATGCTTCCGGCCTTTCTTATGGTGTCCGCGTGCCTGACAACAGTTATTTTGTACTACGGAGATCCTCCTCTAAAGGCGGATTGAAAAAAGGTCCGTAGTGTACGTATGACTTATTTCTTAATCGGCTTCAGATTCCACTTCGCCGATATCAAGTTCAGCGCTGGCCGATTGCCCCAGCAACTCTATATTGACAGTA
>JAWOEV010000100.1:0-8385 GCA_046482565.1 Lentisphaeria bacterium
ACTTCCCGGGAACGATTCACGAGAAGGCGGCATAAACTGGCGGCGCTCGCCCCCTAGGGGGCGCCCCTCTGGGGAACAAAAACACAACAAAACAACGGTGAAAGCAACCGGAAACAGTAACTCAAGGTGTCAAATTTAAATCAGGACTTGACACGAGCCAGGTCATTTTACAGAAAACCGTGAAGAACCGAAAAAATAACTATAAACATGAAGACGCCGGTTGACGATAGCGGGCGACCCAGCCTTCGTCCGTTATCGTCAACCGGTGTGGTTATGACGTTTCATACATGCCGACCCCCTGGTGCGGAGTGCCCGGATACCTCGGGAAGAGATGTCAAGTTTCATCCAAATGCCCGCGCATTGCCGGGAACGGTTCTTTCTCAGCAAAGTCAGGCACGTAACCGCTGTCCTCTAATGACGGCTGCAGTAGGACCTGTCTGAAGCCGAGGTCTTCCACAACCTCGCAAACTTTTTGATATTCTTCCGCAGTAACCCCCCGGGTAAGTAATTGCCGACGCTGGCATTCCGGCATCGATCTGAACTGGCTCATCACTGAGAGCGGCAGCATCCGGCCGAATTCCCGGCGCAGCATTTTCAGCAGGTTGAGGCTGTTTTCAAGCTGACCGGGCAATACCAGATGCCTGACTAAAACCCCCTGCCGCGCCACCTGCGCACCGTCCGGATCAAACGGTTCCAGAAAACCCCGGTGCGCAACCATCTCACGCAAAGCCGCCAGCGCGATTTCAGGGTAATCACGGGCGCTCGAACAGGCCGCGGCCAAATCCGGATCACTGTATTTGAAATCAACCAGAAATATCTGCATGTGCTCGGCTGCCGCGGGAATCAATGCCGCCCGCTCATAACCCGAACTGTTATAGACGAACGGGATTTCAACCCCCTCCTCCCGCAATTTATGACTTATATACGCGGTGTGCGGCCAGTAATGGGTGGGGGTTACGAAATTGAGATTATGCACCCCGCTGCGAACCAATTGCCGGGCGGCATCCAGCAGTTCAACCCGCTTTACAATGCGCCCGGTATGTTCGAGTGAAAGCTGGTAGTTCTGGCAGTAAAAACACTGGCAGGGGCAACCGGAAAAGAAGATGGTCCCCGACCCCATGCTGCCGCTGATCGGCGGTTCCTCGCCATGGTGTACGTTGAAAGAACCGATTCGGCATTCAGCAGTTTCACCGCAAAAACCTGTATCTCCCGCGAGACGGTTCACGCGACAACGGCGCGGACAGAGTTCGCAGTGTTCATAAGCCTCAAACCCGTTGTTTGTCGATGAAGATTGCATATAAACCAAATATAATTCCGGGATTCCCGACTGAAACCCCGAACTGCCGAAACGCCGAACCCGGGCGCGGCGGAGCGTCTCGGCGAGTCCTGCACTTGTCCGCATTTATTTTTTGCCACAAAAAAAACAAAAACCCACAAAAGATTGCTAAGCAACAAACTGCCCGGTTTGGGAACGCGGGCGTCCCGCCCGCATTGGTGCGACCGAGACGGTCGCGCTCCCGGGAGAATGCACCAACCGGCTTTCCAGCCCGTAGAGTTTCCCGCTGGTACTACGGAGCTCCAGGTCCGTAGCTTTGTCTAAGCTGGGACGGACTGGAAAGTCCATCCTACGTACTACGGGCTTTCCAGCCCGTAGGTTGTCAGTAGAATAAATCCCCCAATTCAATATTCAAAATTCAGAATTTTACAGATTTCATCTCTGTGCTCTCTGTGTCCTCTGTGGTTTATATTTTTATCTCGTCAGTAGAATATGTGGGTAAATTGCGGTTCCGGCAATTCTCCCAGGCTGTTTTCAAGGCTTCCGTTGTAATGTAGTACGGACTTTCCAGTCAGTACAGTAAGGCATCTACGGGCTTGGAAGCCCATAGTACTTAAAACAAAGACTTCATTCTTTGCGAACTTCGCGTCCTTTGCGCCCTTCTGTTCAAAACAGCTCACATTTCACGCTTCACATTTCACGGTTTACGGCTCACAATCAGATTTATCCGCCGAAGCTGCCCGAGCGTAGGCGGATGCGGTGCTGGCGTTTCGCCCTTCGGGCTGGAAAGTCCGTTATACATTCCTATTGAGTTGAACGGGGGGGAATAAGTGATACAATAACGAGATTTAATTTCGCGTTCTGAAACCGAACCGTTTTTTCGAACTCACCCCCCCTGCACGGGTCGATAATGAAACGACTGAATATATATATAGGCAGCAATCTTCTGGTACATGTGCTGATGGCGATTGTGATCCTGACCTTTGTGATGGTCTCCGGCAGTTTGTTCAAGGCCTTTGAACTGCTGTCGCGGGGTATTTCTCTCGGTCTTGTCGGGCGATTTCTGTTTTATATGTTTCCATATGCCCTGCAGTTCACTTTGCCGCTGGCTATTTTGTTTGCGTCAGTGCTGGTCTTCAGCCAGCTGTCAGCCGATAATGAAATCACGGCCATGCGGGCCAGCGGTGTCAGTCTGTGGCAGATCATTTCGCCCGGCTTGGTAATGGCGGCCGTTTTCAGTGGCTTGTGTTTCTGGCTGCAGCTCGATTTTGGTCCTGAATGCCGTTATCGCGCCCATGAGATGAAATCCGGTGACGAAATAGAGAACCCCCTGGCGTTTCTCGAACCCGGCCGGTATATCCAGTTCCCGAACCATGTAGTATATATCGGCGATCGTGATCACAAACGCATTTCCGACGTCCAGATTTACCGGCTTAACAAAAAAGGACAAATAATACAAGATATCCGAGCCGTAACCGGCCGCATCGGCTATGACAGTGTAGGCGGAGCCTTGAAGCTGTCCCTTAAGGATGCCGTAATGGGAGTTCTGCAACCGCAGGCGAAGACCGATGCCGGCATGCAACGCACGGCCGCCGGAGACATGACCTACACCATAGATTTTTCCAGCCAAAGCCGGGCCGAGACCCTTAATCGTAAGCCCAAATACATGAGTATGCGCCGCATACTGAGCACCATATATATTCGCAAAAAGTCGGGGCTTGAGACTACTGATCTTTACGTCGAATTGAACAAGCGGATATCTCTGGCCTTCTCGCCCATCGGCTTTTTCCTGATCGGCATTCCCTTTGGAATCCGCACCAAGCGATCCGAGGCGTCTGTAGGTATAGTTGTGGGCTTGCTTTTAACCGTGGTTTTCTATGTATTCCTCGCCCTCGGTGAAAGCCTCAGTGAACATCGTGAATACCACCCCGAAATTCTGGTTTGGATTCCCAATATTGTTTATCAGATCGGCGGCATTGCGGCGCTACAGCGGATTTCACGGCGCTGACCCGGGGACGATACCTTTTCGCATGGCGTCTAGAATAGGAAAATAAATACAAAAACTTTATGACAGACCTCAAAAACATTCGAAATTTTGCCATTATCGCACACATCGACCATGGGAAATCAACCGTAGCCGACCGCTTTCTCCTGCACACACACACCGTTGAAGAGCGGGATTTCCAGGAGCAGGTACTGGATGACATGGACCTAGAGAGGGAACGGGGGATTACCATTAAAAGCCATCCTGTCCGTATGCTTTACGAGGCGGAGAACGGCGGGAGTTACCAGTTAAACCTGATCGACACCCCCGGCCACGTGGATTTCACTTATGAGGTCAGTCGCAGCTTGGCCGCCTGCGAAGGGGCGCTGTTGATTGTCGATGCCGCCCAAGGGGTTCAGGCGCAAACCGTGGCCAATGTAGATCTGGCCATGCGCCAGGGACTGCAACTCATTCCGGTTATAAACAAAATCGATTTGCCGGGTGCGGATGTTGACACCTGCCTAGAGCAGATGGAAGAAATCCTGGCCCTGCCGGCCGAAGATTGCCTCTTGGTCAGCGCCAAAGATGATATCGGCATAGACGAACTTCTCGAAGCAATAGTCGAACGGATTCCAGCGCCGGCAGAACCACCTTCGGAAGCGAGCCTCAGGGCCTTGGTCTTTGATTCCGAATACAACAAATACCGCGGCGTGGTCGGTTATGTTCGCGTACTCAGTGGCTCGCTTAAAAATAACTCGGAGATTCGTCTTGTGAGCCAGGAGCTTGATACCGAAGTCAAAGAAGTCGGCTCCTTTCGCCCGGTAATGACGCGCGACAAGATCCTCGGGGCTGGCGAAGTCGGCTATGTAATTACCGCCATCAAGGATCCCTCTGACATCAAGATCGGCGACACCATCACTTCAGCGAAAGATCCATGCCGTGATCCCCTCCCTGGGTTTAAGGAAATTCAGCCCATGGTTTTCAGCGGTATATACCCGGTGGACGGTAAAGATTATGAGAATCTCAAGTTCAGCATTTCCAAACTTCAGCTTAATGACGCGGCCTTCGTTGCGCAGCCCGAAAACTCGGTCGCCCTCGGGGCCGGCTTCCGCTGCGGGTTTTTGGGCGTCCTGCACATGGAAATCATTCAGGAAAGGTTGCGCCGCGAATACGGCATGGAGGTCATCCTGACTTATCCCAGCGTCATCTATCACCTTTACCGGAAAGACGGCTCCATGACCGAACTGGCGAATCCGGTCAATATGCCAGACCCGTCCACGATCGAAAGGACTGAAGAACCGATTATCCAGGCTCGGCTTATTACCCCCGTGGATTATCTGGGACAGGTCATGAACCTTATCATGGATAATCGCGGTGAGGTATCAGAAACCCACAATGCGGACAAGCACCACGTCATTCTTAAAGCCACTCTCCCTTTGCATGAAATAATTGTGGAATTCTATGATAAACTCAAAACCATCACGCACGGTTACGGCAGCTTCGATTATGAGCCCTGCGGTTACCGCCCCGCCAATATGGTAAAACTAGAGGTGCTGGTCAACAACGAGCCAGTTGATGCATTCGCCTCAATCGTCCACCGTGCCCAGGCCGAGGCTAAAGGCCGGATAATTGTGGAACGGCTGAAAGGAGTTATTCCGTCGCAAATGTTCAAAATTGCCATACAAGCCGCAGTGGGCGGCCGGATTGTCGCCCGGGAAACCGTGCGTGCCCTGCGCAAGAACGTCACTGCCAAATGTTATGGCGGCGATATAACCCGAAAACGCAAGCTTCTGGAAAAACAGAAAGAAGGCAAAAAGAAAATGAAACAGGCCGGAAACGTCCAGATCCCTCAGGAAGCGTTTGTGGCGGTATTGAAAACTCAGGATTAAAATGAAAGAATTAATCTGCATAGCCCTTGAAATAGGACTTTTCTACATGCTCATAGGGCATGTACTCGTTCGCAAGATTTTACCGCGGCGCCGTAAACTGCGCCTGGCCCTGCGTGATTTTGAGAATCATCTGCGGAAATGCGTTCGACATGATCGCGATCTTATGGCACCGGAAACCGTCTCCACTCTGGCAAACACCAGCCTGGAGCTCAAAGAGCTGCGCAAAAACCGTTCAGCCAGCGTCGACCAACTCAATCGCGGGCTGCAAAGAGCCAACGACATCTTTGGCAAGACCGCTCCTCTCAACGTCAGAGAAAAGCATACAATAACTGAATACCTGGAAGTTCTCGTCGTCGCCCTAGCAGTGGCTTTCGCTGTCCGCGGCCTAGCTTTACAACCGTTCAAAATCCCGACCGGAAGTATGGAACCGACGCTTTACGGCTTCAATTTCGTGGCCAAACCGCAAATGCAAGCCCCCAATCTTTTAACTCGTACCTTCAGTTATCTCCACCGCTCCAGGCGCTATGTTGACGCCACGGTACAAAAAGCCGGCCCCCTGCAGAGTGTCCGGGAAATCCATAAATTCTGGTTTCTGCGCAGTGTAGAAGTAACCATTGCCGAGGTCAAATATGAACTGCCGGGTTCTTTAAGTGCTTTAGCCGGAGAGAGAGGTGACATCAATGAAAAGCTGGCCCGCCTTTTCTATGACATGACGAGAAACGGCCGTAACAGCGGAAAACTCCCTCCCGGGGGGCTTTTTTTCAGGGAAGATGAGATTCTTGCACGCGGTTATTTGCAGGCTGGCGACCATGTCTTTGTTGATCGCTTTTCCTGGAATTTTGTTGAACCTGAACGCGGTGATATAACAGTATTTACCACGGATAACATAAGCGAGGATGAGGAGTTCAGCGGCAAGTACTATATCAAGCGTCTAGTCGGCAAACCGGGGGATGAACTGAAAATAAAGAACGGCAAACTCTATTTGCGGCCGCCGGGCGCCACTGAATTCCAGCTTGTTGATGAAGAAATAGATCCAGCCTTTACTGATATTCACAGCATGATCGATGGATACAACGGATACACTAATCCAAATCCGCTCCGGGGTGCCGAATACCTCACCTCTCCGAAGGCAACATACACCGTACCCGAGAAGCACTATTTTATGCTTGGTGACAACAACGCTAACAGTCAAGACAGCCGTTTCTGGGGCAGTGTGCCCCGGCGCAACCTAGTCGGACAAGCCGCCATCGTCTGGTGGCCCTACTCTTCCCGCCGCTGGGGTGTGATTGGCTGGTGACCGTTAACCCTAGCCCAAGTTTCGCAACTTGGGCTATAAGTCGTTGCGCCGCAACGACCGGATTTCGTGTGGCACTACAAAGCCGACGAAGTTTTCATGGGTACTGACATTTTTGTGCTGGGCAGGTTTCGATGATCAACCCCCAGTTATACCACGATGCGCTGCCGTGGCTTTCCCTCCCGGTTACGGTAGGATTCGACCAGCTGCAGCGCTTCTCCCGAGCGAATTGTCTTAATGCGAAAAAACATAATAAGAACAACATAACCCGAGGAAATACATTGCAAGCCGTTGATTGGCACTACGAGGCTTGAATAGAGCTACTTTTGTTGCAATGCAATGACTTATGACACAAAATTTCTTAAAAATTTTGTTTTAGCCCGAATTTCTGCGAAATTCGGTCTAGTTAAAACTTTTCCAAAATCCACGCTTACTTGACAAAGTCGGGATCGGGATCGAAATCGCTATCGAAATCGAGCTTGTGGTGTTTTCGATATCGATAGCGATCCCGATTTCGATTTCGATGCAATGAGTATCTCAGTCGAGGTTGATTATATCCGCGGTCTTTGTGAAAATAAGGCGGGCGATTATGTCTTTTTCGGCGAGGCCGGTCATGCGGGCGAGGGCTTTGCGATAAGTTCGCAGTTGCGGGGTGTATTTGCGACGGTTGGCGGCGAGTGAGTCGGGGCCGGTTATGACAGAAGTTTTGTAATCAATTATGGTTGCCTTAACCGGTTGGCCGGCATCATTGTATTCAATTACTACCCGGTCAAATATACCGGAAATCCACGTATTGTTCAGTACCATTTCAAAGCTTTTTTCCAACCAGACCTCAGCCGGATTCTGCGGCTTCGACAGCGCTTCGCGGATGGCCGGCGCCTGGAAAGCCGTCTGTAGTTGCGCGAATGCGTCACGGGCAATGTATGGTTCTGTATCGAGGTCTTTCACGGTTTCATCGAATACCTTGTCCAGGTTGAGATCTTCCCGGTACCATTCGATTTGGCTGGCAAAGGCGTGTAACGCCCGGCCGAATGCGGCAAATTCATCATTTTCAGGGCTGAAAAGCCAGCTGGCCCTGGTTTCTGTTTCTTCATCTCCGGAGGGGGTTTCCCGTTGATATCGACGTCGGTTTCGACTGTTGTCGCGCTTTTTCAGGCGCGGCAATTCCCGGGGCGGTTGCGGTTCCGGGGGGGCAAGTTTTTCATGCCAGCTTGGGTCCCCGCACTTATAGAGCAGCTCCGCCAGCTGTTCGCCCAGGGTTATTTGCTCGGGGACTTCGCGGGCCAAGCCGGCGGCGGCCACCGTGGATGGATAAACCGCGTGGCTGGAACGCCCGGCCTCGGTCCGGAACATGTAAAGGGCGTATTTTGCCCGGGTCATGGCGACGTATAAGTTGCACATCTCTTCGTAGGCGGCATCAGCTTTCAGGCTCTCAAGGGTATCTGCCAGGACCGGATCGGCAAGGGCGATATCTTTCCGGGGCATGTCCAGTACCCAGCAGGGGGTGCGGTCCGCGGTGTCGGTCTTTTCAATGTGCAGGCCGCCGCTCCGGACTGAGTTGATGCCGCTGCCGCGGTCGAGAGCGGGCAGTAATACCATGTCGAACTGCAACCCTTTGGCTTTGTGGACAGTCATTACCTGTACAGCGTGCGGATTGCCCCCATCCTCTACTTCATAGGCTTCCAGGTATTCCAGAAAATCGCCGGTATTACGGTTGCCCGTGGCATCAAACTCGCGGGCAGCGGTTAGCAGGTCTCGAAGCCGTTTATTTTCAAATGCGGTAATTTCAGAGTGGAGCCTGCTGAACCAGAGTTTCACGAAAGCTTCAAAGCCGTGCCCGCCTATTTTGTGCAGCAATTCCATGATAAAAGTGTCCGGGGGGGCGGGGGTGTCGGGGATCACATCTCGCAACGGGGTCATGCGCAAATGCTGCCAGGCATAG
>JAWOEV010000233.1:0-6155 GCA_046482565.1 Lentisphaeria bacterium
AACTGTGAGATGACCCAGACGCCCTCCTCTTCGATTGCAGAAAGCCCCCCCTGGTCAGCGACCAGCACCATTGCCCGCTTTACGGACAAGTTACGCAAGTTCAGCGAAATAGGCGGGGTTTCAGGGGCCGGCTTCGCCGCTTCCCCCTCTTGCCCGTCTTGCGGAGCGGCAGGCTTTCCCGCCCGAGGTGAGAACGTGTAGTTCAAACCGGCTTTCCCGGCCAAATTCTTGACCACATCCAGCGCTGACTTCTCGTCGACAGACAATTGTTTTACATACAGCTGCGGCGAGCTTGCAATCCGCTCACGTGCCTCTTGAACGGTAATCCCCTCTTCTGTAACCAGTTGCATAACCTGTTCGTCGCTCAAAGCTTCAGCCTCCTCCGCAGTAAAGAGCTCAACGATTACACCTTGCTTAACTTTCTCGGCCGACACGGAAACCCGATAGATATTCGGTCCCTCCTTGGTATAAACCAATCCCTGCGAATCAGTAATCAGATCCAGGGCGGTCTTCCACGGAACCCCGTCCAACTGCAAGCTGACAGTCCCGGTAACGCCGGGGTCGATAACAATGTTCACATCCTTACGCAAACTTGCCAGAGACCGCAAAACATCCTGGACGCGCGCCTCACTGACACTGAGGTTGACCTGCTGGCTTTCTGCAGCGACTTCAACATTCTCCACCGCGGGATCTGGAGACGGTTCCACCTCAGGTATATCAGCGTTTTGCCCGTAGATAACCGTGGTAAACATACAAACCGCCGCCATCACCAAACTGTACCATTTTACCGTTCCCATTTGCTTCTTCATCACCAGTCTCCTTTCATTATTGGTTAGCCACAAGCCTTAGGTGCATCTTCCCCTTATAAGCAAAAATTACGCCAAGAGGTTCTAACTGAAGGCGCTGAATGGAAATTTCATAGACTTTTCCTCCCAATTTGGTTTTCACATCTTCCCCGACACCATATAGTTTTCCGTCAATTATGACAGAACCTCTCTCGCTATCTTCACCAATCACACCGTTTATCGAAAGTTGCTTTGCGGCTCTTTTCACAATCTGCTGCGGAGTTAAAATCCGCCCTTGTGCCGCACGGTACTGGGCTTTGGTATGAAACGGATCGCGAGCGGGATCTTTGACGGGATAACCAGGAAGAATTTGATTCGCTCCCGACTCATTCCGGGCTGCATTATTGCCCCCCCGCTCAGTCGCGGTACCGGATCTGCCGTCTTGGGCAAGTACCGGTAGTGAAACCACAGCCCCCACCCCGACCGTCGCAATAATGAGAATCCATAACAGGTTTGTTGTCAACTTCTTTATCACAATTGCAAGTCCTTCCTATTCTGTTACCGCACCAACGGCGGCCGGCTGTGGTCGTTCTTCCGCGGGAAAGCCGTCAGAGGTAAACATCGGCACCCGATACTTCATATCGACCGAAAGAACCGGGTGCTCACTGCGACCGGGCCGAAACTGCAAACTGTCAACTCTTCCGTACGGCAACCTTTTTTCCAGGGCGGCAAAGAAACGTCCGATCTGGTGATAGTTGCCTGTCAACTCGATGGCTACCCGATAATCGGCAAGAATCGGCGGCGGCACCTTGCGCCCTTTAACAGCCGGCCTGATTATGCCGTCTTTAACGAACTTAGTCACCTTGAGTTCATTTTGTTCTGCTTTTGCCTGTATGATACGCCCCACCCAGGAAAGCGGATTGGCATACTCGCCTGTGGGAACAAGGTTTTTCTGCATGGCCGTCAAGAGTTCTGCTTGGACCGCGCTATACTCTTTTTGTATTCGGTCGGCCCGTTGTATAAGCGCCTGGTTCCTTTTTACCGCGCTTCTGTTTTCGGCTGTTTGCTTTTCAATTTCGTTCTTTTCTTGTAGAACCGGTGCCAGTACTAAGAAATATAACCCGACCCACAGGGCCAACCCGATACCGGCCCCTATGGCGCTTTTTTGAAACTGTTCCTGCATCACTAGTTGTTTAAAGTCTTCAAGATCCATACAATGCTCCCGCTCATTCAGCGGCCGGTTTATATATACCAACAATATTAAAGCTCATCTTGTCCTCTCCCATAATGCCACCACTCATGTTCTTCAGGTCGCTGTCTTCCAACGTACGCCCTATTAAACTGTCTCTCCCGGGTGACAAGCGATTTGCCAAGAGCGTGATTGCAGCCTGTGGATCATCGCCGCTGGCGGAACCTGACAAAGACATAGCGTAGCGGAAAACTTTCCCGGCCTGCTCGCCGTTCGCAGTCTTGACCTTTCTATCAACCTTTTCCGTATGAAATTCCAACCCCTGCAGTACAACATCATCCGGAATTACTCTATGCAGTTCAGCCAGCTGGCGACTAAGTATGAGTCGCTTCCGTTGTTTTTCCTCCAGCTTTGCCAACGCCTTGTTCCACAAATTTATTTGTTTCCGGATTGCCCGCAACTCTTTGGCATCTTCGGCTATTACTGTTTGGTTCGCCTTCACTTTTGCAAGCTCTTTTGCCGCACTGCTCTTGGCCGAATAAGCAAAGCTTACCGCCCCTAACCCGGCTATCAAAAACAAAGCAATCACCACCACCATGAGAAAGCGGGGGTCAAGCGTACTTTCCCGCCTCCAATCGGGCATTTTCCAAAAACTTAAATTATGCATTGGCCGTCAATCCTTCCTGCATTATTCTCTGCGCTTCACATATACACGCGGCAAACTCTTGCTTATCTTTCAACTCAGCTGGCGGCTCGCCGACCTGCAAATTCTGCAGTGCTTCCCATGGTTCAACATTTCGGTTAACCGCACCTGCAAAAGCAGTACACAACGCCTTTACACCATCCCCCGGCCCCAGGATGAAAAGATCATCCACCCGATGGCCATGCCGACGCTCAATAAAATCAAGGCTTATGCCTACCTGATGCATCCAGGATTTAGCCGCTGATGACATTTGCGATGAAAATTCAAAGGAACCGCTGGACACAAACTTCATGGCCGTCTCTTCATCCAGTCCGTACTGCTTCATCACGGTTTCCAGTAGAGCATAAAACCCGGTTTTGAAATGCCGCGCCAAAGTAAGGTTCTCAGCGACATACAGAACCAGCATCGAATTTTTCCGGCCAATCTGCAAAAAACCGACTGCTTTGTCGTTCGTCATCAGATCAATGCTGGTTTCCGCCAAGTTGGCGGTTGCCGCGCCGTAAGGGACTAGGCTTACCGGAGTCTTTCCGGCATCCTCTACAGCTTTACGCAAAGCATCAGATTTATCCTTCGGGACAGCAGCGGCAAGCACTGCGTATTCAGACTTTTCCTCACTCTCGCTCTCACCCTCACTCTGATTACGCCTCATAACTTGGTGGCGAACCTCAAACTCATCACCCACCCCCAGAGTCTGGCGCACCTCCCGAGTCACGACCGAAGCACTCCCGGGATTGCCACTGAAGCTGAGCAATCTCACGAAGCCCCCCCCGGTATTCATCAAAACGGAAACATAGCCGACATTCAGATGTTCCTCCCCTTTGAGAAAATTGACTAACGGCTCCTTGCCGATCATTAGCTCTTCATCCACCGGCGGCAATACTTTTGCCTTTTCCCAACGCAACTCAGCCCCCTGGCGGGCCACCGTTACAAACCGAGTCACATCCGATCCCAGCTCAACCACAATAAGTTTTTTGGGACCGAACCGGTCAGCCCCTCTGCTAAGTCTGAAATTACTCAAAGCAACCGCCATCCTTTTCTTTTTTATCTTAAACAGTATTACACTTTGCAAGTAAAGACCATTCTCGCTAATCACAAAGTAACGTGCTTTAACCAAAAACCCAAACTAATATCAAAAAAAAGGATCCCGAGAAATTCCCGGGATCCTCTATTTCGGTTACTGACAAGCAACCATGATTGCAAACTATTCCCACGAACTCGGGATATGCCCCAAGTCATCAGTGCTATCTGCATTTATCTGGCATATCGGCTTGTCATCAATACCATTAATCGTGTAGGATGTATCGAATCCATCGTCGGGGTCTGCCGGGCAGGCCAGCAGACTGATCTCACCGTCAATATACTCATTTAAAGCGTTGGCATCCGGACTTGAAGCACCTGTTTCTAGTGCACACTGCTGTTTGGCACCGTCAATCTGGCGCAGGTTGTTAATGCAGGCATTGGTCTGGGCGTTCTCACGCGCATTGATGAATGACGGAATGGCGATTGCGGCCAGCAATCCAATGATGGCGACAACGATCATGATCTCTACCAGGGTGAAATAGTTACGATTCTTCATTTCTGTTCTCCTTTTTTGTTTGGGTGTTTTTCACCTACTCTTTCGAAACCCTCGAAAACAGGTTCCAAATCTAACGCTTTACATTGAGCAAAAGCCATGCCAATAATAACGAAGACCTTTCAGATTACCTTTAAAGGTCGCCGAGCAAAAAAATGCATCTATCTGCGGTCAAACGCTTTACCAATCCATCGCTTGACATTCACTTACCTAAATGATGTTCGCAATCTATCGGCAATGATTTCTAAAAGTGTTTCACTTATGTGACAGTAATGCAGATTTGGGACAAAGATGCAGGCCAATTAAAATTGTCTCGTCAGTAAAATCTGTGGGTAAATAACGATTATTCCCAACCAACGAATGAACAATAACTCTCTCAAAGGCGCGAAGTTCGGAATGTCCGTTTTACGTACTACGGGTCCCGTAGCTTTCGGTTCACTGAGACGGACTGGAAAGTCCGTCTTACGTACTACGGGCTTTCCAGCCCGTAGATGTCTTACTGTACGGACTGGAAAGTCCGTACTACATTACCCCGAAAGCCTTGAAAACAGCCTCATTTCATCAACTGGGAGAGTTGCCGGAACCGCAATTTACCCATAACTTCTACTGCCGAGACCAAAAGAAAAAAACAAGAGTGACTAACATGAACTATTCTGTAACTGAAAAGATAAAAGTCGGTGTCATCGGTTATGGCGGCGCTTTTAATATGGGGCGGTCGCACCTGAAAGAGATGCAGAAAGCAGGCATGACACCCGCCGCCGCCTGCGATCTTGACATCGAGCGCCTGAAAATTGCCGAAGAGGAGTTCCCGGGAATCAAGACCTTTACTTCGGTCGATGCGATGCTGACCGAAGCCGATGTCGATATGATCACGATTATCACCCCGCACAACACCCACGCGGAACTGGCCTTGAAGTGTTTGGAAAGCGGGCGCCATGTCGTGTGCGAAAAGCCGCTGGCTGTCACCACTGAAGAATGTGACCAAATGATTGCCGCGGCCAAGAAGAATGACTTGGTACTTAGTACTTATCACAACCGGCACTGGGACGGATGCATCCTCAGAGCCCGCGAACAGATCGAAAACGGCATTATCGGAGACGTCGTCCGGATTGAGGCACATATGGGCCAGTACGGCAACCCCGGGGATTGGTGGCGCACTTCCAAAAAAATCTCCGGCGGCATCCTGTACGACTGGGGAGTGCATCTGCTTGAGTACGCCCTGCAATTATTGCCGAAGTCAAATATGACTGAGGTCAGCAGTTATTGCAAGCAGGGGGTATGGGCCGACCAGACCAAGTGGAAAGATGACACGAATGAGGACGAAGCCCAGGCGGTAGTACGTTTCGATACTGGGCAGTGGCTGTCACTCAATATCACGCAGCTCGACGCGAATCCGAAAGAAGGCCAACTGGAAATCACCGGCACCCGGGGTTCTTATTTATTCAGCGGCGGGTGGTGGAAGACAATCACGATAGAGGACGGGGTTAAAGTGACCCGGGAGGGTCGCAATCCGAAATCAGAAGGATGGCGCTTCTATCAGAATATCGCGGACCACCTGGTTAAGGGCACAGAGCTGATGATCACGCCAGAATGGGCTCGGCGACCTATTCACGTACTGGACTTGGCGGGCGAGAGCGCCCGGGAAGGAATCTCGTACCGCACCAAATATAACTAGCCCGAATTTCGCAGAAATTCGGGCTAAAACAAAATTTTTGAGAAATTTTGTGTCATAACTCGTTGAATTGCAATAAAAGCACCCTTAATCCACGCAATGTAGTGCCAATCGACTACTTGCACAGCAAGCAAAGGACATGACTAGATGGCTGCTGGAGTTTTCCCAACAAATGGGTGTGATTTGTATGCTCCGTTCTGTTTCCCGACTATCCCATGGCAGGGGCGGCGTCC
>JAWOEV010000113.1:0-6378 GCA_046482565.1 Lentisphaeria bacterium
TAGTTTCTTGCTTTTAATAGTTTTATCAATTGATTCTCTGTACTCTTCTGGAAATTTTAATTTTTTTGGTTCTTCAATTTCAATAAAATCTAAAAGGTTTTTCTCCAGTAGAGAAATTTTTACATTCTCTATGCTTGCTTGCCAAACGCCCTTCTCCCATCCAGCCTTTCACTGTCGACTACGGAATTACACCCTATCATTCTCCAATCCAACCAATACTGCAATCGCACAATTGGTTTCAATTAAAGAATCGCGGGCTTTAACCGCCGGTGGGGATTTGCACCCCGTCCCGAAGGAGACGCTTTCAATACATTTTATACTATAACTTCTTTCAAAGATATAGCCAAACACAACTAACCCGAACATTGCATGAAAATGAGATTATGCGGGATATGTATATGAATACCAAAGGCTTATACCACTTATTATAAGGTTACACTTTGTAACCCAGTGCATAATCTCATTTTTCACCCGGAGGGCGAAACAACAGCATCACATCTTTGATTTTTCCGGCTTGTTGCTGTGGTAACCACCGCTTCAAGCCGGAAAAAGCAAAGATGTGATGCTGTTGCTTCGTGCAAAAACCGGGCTAAGGCAATATTCGATATAAACGCGGTGCTGTACAAATCCCCATGGAACGCATGTTGCTGTATTCGTAACTCCACGCATTGCCAGAGGTACGCCAGGCACCGGGGCCAACCCAGCGAGATGGTTCAGCCCAATGCAGAGGGCCGAATGCGTTATGGCGATTACCGTAGAGCGTGATGTCGAGTTTATGCGACCCTGCCTGTACGGTCCCGAGTACGGCCTCATAGGGGGCATAGGCAATATCCAGCCCCCGGCCGGCGTCGAGCCTCGCATCCAGCATGGCACCCGAAAAGTGGGGAATACGCAATTTCATCTCTTCCGGGGCGGATACCTCGAATTGACAGTGATACGTCAAATTTCCGGTGTAAAACGGCAACCCCTGACGAGTCCAATCGCCAAAAGCCAGCTCACGAATCGGGGCGGTGATAAGCGCATCCCGTCCCGCCAGGCACACCCCGAAATCGCCCAGGAGATAGCACCATTCCACGTTTGACTTACGGTGATAGGCAATACGGATTACCAGTTCATGTATGCCGGTATCCAGGTTGGGCAAACTTAAAGTGCGGATCGCGTCATCGACCCAACAACCATGATCTTCGACCTGGACAGCATGGCCGTCCACCCAAAGTTCGATATACTCCGGCTGCTCGATTGCCAACCGGGGGGCTTTAACCGGAACCTCACAATTGACGGTAAAGCGGAGGTCCAGGGTTCCCAGTACAGTATTATCTTCGGACTCGGTCCAGGGTTGCGCCATCCGTCCTCCCCGGCGCGGCAATTCCAATGTGTCCCGCACGACATCATCCAACCGCAAGATCTCTTCACGCGGTTGCCACTCGCCGTCGTTCAACCGCCATTCAGCTTGGTCCAGCAACAAGGTATTAGGCTCGGATAGCGTAACGGGCACCGGTCCCTGTAAATGCACCGGCCTGCCGCTCTGTTTTGCCGATTCTTTATTTATCGATGATGCACTCCCCCGTTCGCTCGGCGTCAAACGAATCAGGAGATGGCCATGCGGATGGCAGAACCAGTCGATTTCCGTCCACTCCCCATGGCAGGTAGCGGGAAGCGAATCTGCCCTGCCGGTCGCTGTATCCAAGCGCTCAACATCCCAACTGCCTCTGATTCGTACTGTAGTCTGCCCCTGCCCGCTTTTTTGGGCGCTGTTGCAGAGGAACACGTATCGTTCGGAACCTTTCTCTCGAATTTGATGTACAAGATTTACTGCCCGGCTCCCGTTCTTGCGAATGACCTCAATTTCACGTCTTTCTCCCAGTTGTTTGAGGATCTGAGACTGGGAAAACTCCAGGGTCGCGGCACGCTCAGCAAGCTGGCGAGGGCGCGGGGAAGGAACAGCATCCACCAAAGTTGGAATTTCGCCGACAAACAACAACTCACCACCGGCATCGACGAACGCTTCCAAGCGATCGAGCGTGGTTGACCGAATTGTCCGCATAGGCGGGACAATCACCGTGTCATAGGCCATGGTACCGACCTGAAAAGAGGTCGTTTGCCGGGGCTTACTCAATTCCGGCAGCAAAGACTCACAGAGGTAATCAAAATCCACCAGACCAAACAACAGCCACTCAGTCATTTGCCGGAAAGTATATTCCCGTTCGTTACGCTCTGCCTCGGTCTGGTCGGCGGGACCGTAGCAAAGCCAGAAGGATTCTACCGGGTGCAACATGCCGACCCGGACATGCGGTTTGCCGCGGGTCATTGCAACATTGACGCGGGCAAAATGATCCTCCACAGTTGAATATTTTTCCCACCACGGTGATTGATGCAAGATTGAGGATGGATAGTCGCGTTTGGCCTCGCCTTCCATAGAAACCCACGAGAGATGATGCACGCGCACCGTCACCCCGAGGGCCGCCTGCCAGTCCCCTTGGCATTTATGGCCGGAAAAATCAAAATCCCAGCCCGTCACCCCGTAAAGCTCGCTGAGCACCCCGTTCCGTCCATACTGATGCGCCGCACTCTGAGCCTGCTTTGCGGTGGTAAATTCCCGCCTGTCACAAAGCATATCAATACCGGGCAATTGGAACGAGCGGTAACTGCGCATGGCATCCCCCAGGGCATGCGTCTGGGATTCCAAGGTGGGTTCTTCCATCAAATGACCGGTAAGCACAATCCCCTGTTTTTCGCACCAGTCACCAATGGTATCGGCAAAGGCGTGAGCAAAACGCTCCGCAATATGGTCATGGTAACGATAGCGGGTTACTGAAGGTTGGCCGTCCGGCAGTTCCCAGAATATTTCCGGGAGCCTATCCAGCAGGTCCTCGCCGTAAGCCTGCTGGTAAGTATCCGCTAAATCCTCCGTAAACGGCATAATCACATCCCGCGGCTGGGCAGCGAACGCCAAAGGCTTCTTCTTGGTAAACTGCGGTTCATCGGTAAAAATCCCGGGGATTACGCTTCCGAACCTCTCCCCCACCACATCGCAGTACCGCTCATGCGTCACTTCAATGAACGTTTCGACCGCTTTGGGGTTCAGTGTATCCAAATACGTTTGGTTGTTGAACCAGGCTGATTCTTTGGCCGTCTCAAGATAGGCAAACCAGACGTCCTCACCCGGCTCAGCATCATCATGCCGTTGCAGTCGGCGACTCTCAAGCAGTACACCGTCGTCAAGCCGCACTGCATAACAAGCCAAAAGGTGACCATTCCCGGTACGGCCGCTAAGAGCCCCGGAGAAATTTCCGGAATCCTGCCGACACTCGGATTCATAAGGCCGTGGAGTGAATAAAAGATGGCGGGCGCGGAAGCGCGGGTCTTTGGTAACCAGCCCGCCCGCGGCCCCGGAGGGCCAACGGTCTTCATCGTATAACCAGGCCAGCATTTCCTCGTCCTGGGCCTTGTCCACACAAGCCTTCACCGCATCCATAAATTCATCACTGAGATACGGTGTATTCATGCCCACTCGTGAATGCATGTGGAAACCGCCTATCCCCATAGATTTAAAAGTTTCAATCTGGCGCCGCAACTGGACTTTATCCAGCTTGGTATTCCAGCTCCAGAACGGGGCCCCGCGAAACAATGCAGGCGGCGCGTTGAACAATTCCTCGAAGCCTGCCTCATAGGTGTGGCGATAAATATCAAGCTTGGAATTCATGCTGAACTATTCCTTTGATCTTGTTAATAAGCCATTCAGTGAAAATATATATCCGTTGTCCGATAGATGCTCTGCGCCAAGGTCGCCAGAGTAAGCACCCTTACAGATCACAACCCTTTTTACGGATTAGACGCAACCGGTCGATAGGCGGCATCCCAATCCTTGAATACCGGGTCGAAACCTTCAGCCCTGACCAGCTCGGTCATCTCGGTTAGGGAACGATGGTCCTGGACTTCAAACTGTTGCCCCGCTGCTTCATCATCATCCCCCTGGGAATACCCCCCCGGTTCAGTGACCGAAGCGGCTGACAGTCGGGTTATTCCCAAGGGCAGAAGATGGTCCCGAAGCTCGGCCGATTCACGCGTGGAAAGAACCAGTCCGGCATCAGGCAAGACCAGCCTTAAAGCACAAATCATTTGTACCAGAGCTGTATCATCCACTAGACATTCCGGGGCAATCCCGCTTGTTGCGTGGCGCATACGCGGAAATGACACCGATACTTTCTGCCGCCAATATCGGCACCACAGGAAGAGCCCGTGCAAGCCGACGTAGAACATTTCGGTCCGCCAATCTGTGAGCCCTAACAAGGCCCCGATCCCGAGTGAATGCATGCCGGCCTTGGCACCGGCTTCAATAGTCTGGAGGCGGCGTTGGTAATCCCGCTTCGGTCCGGCCGGATGCATAGCCCTGTAAACTTTAGGGTCATAGCTTTCTTGGTATAGAGTCAAGCCGTTTACTCCCGCCTGCACCAGACGCCGATAGCCGTTTTCGTCGAGCGGGTATATCTCGATGCTTATGGAAGCAAACCTGCCGCTTAATTCGCGCACTAAAGTTTCAAAGTATGAGATCGGAACATGGGCGGGATCTTCCCCGGAGACGAGAAGGATATGCCGGAATCCAACTTGCGCCAGGTATTCGGCATCCTGTAATGCTTCCTCAATGGTTAAAGCCCGGCGCTTCACATCGGCCCCGCGGTTGAAACCGCAGTACCGGCAGGAATTACAGCAGTAGTTCGAAACGTACAGGGGAGCATAAAACTGCAGGGTATTTCCGAAACGCTGCCGCGTTAGAGCGGCGGAGGCTTGGGCAAGCGACTCAAGCTTATGTTCAGCGGCCGGCGACAGTAAAGCCGCGAGTCGCTCAACAGGAACGGTTATGTCACCATTTACCGCCGCATCGACTTCAGACTCCGTCTGCCGGTTAAGCAAATCCGCAACCCGGCCGACCGGCCATTGTTCAAGCACTTCTGTAAACGTGGAAGCAATCATCAGAGATCAGGATTCCGATCCTTGGGACGCCGCCCCTTTATTGTCATTTCTCAGAAAGCCTGTCAAGGGACTGCTGGCTTCCGCCTGTCGCTGTTCCTGCCGGGGGGTTGCTTCAACCGCCAGCTCAGCGGCTTCAACCGCCTTGGCAAAGGCCCGGGCCATCTTCACCGGATCGCCGGCCGTAGCAATGGCCGTGTTAACCAGCACGGCATCGGCCCCCATCTCAATCGCCGCTGCCGCCTGTGACGGACGCCCCAGGCCGGCGTCAACCACAACCGGCACTCTGGCTTGTTCAATGATGATCTTGAGCATCTCACTGGTGGTCAGCCCGCGATTGGTTCCAATCGGAGCGCCCAGCGGCATCACGGCCACCGCCCCGGCCTCTTCCAGACGCCGGCATAAAACTGGGTCCGCATTTACATACGGTAAGACTTTAAAGCCTTCCGCAGCCAGTATTTCCGTTGCCTTCAGACTTTCCACCGGGTCCGGCAGTAAATAGTTCGGGTCGGGAACGACTTCGATCTTTACCCAGTCATACCCCCCCGCAGCCTTGGCCAGACGCGCAATCCGCACCGCCTCTTCCGCAGTGCGCGCCCCACTGGTGTTCGGAGCAATCAACACCGATTCCGGGTCCAGGCGCTTGATTAAATCTTCGTCACCGGGGGTTTCATCGTTCAGGTCAACCCGACGCAGAGCGACCGTAACCAGTTCGGATCCCGAGGCTTTTATCGCTCGACTCATAATCTCACCGGCCCCGAATTTTCCGGTACCGATGAACAACCTGGATTTAAATTCTTTTCCCGCTATTACCAAAGGAGCCATATGACTCAACCTCCACCGACAAAATGAACAATTTCAATAGTCGCATTTGCCGGGATTTGTTCCCGGCTGAAATTCTCGCTCGTCACGATCCGTCCATCCACCTCAACAACCACCGATTCCGGATCAACCTGGCAGTCAGCCAAAAGCCTGTCGATTGATTGGCCGGCGGGAATATCGCGAACTTCGCCGTTAACCAGTATATTCATGATGAGATAATTCCTTGCATACTTTCGAACAGTGTAACTTTTACTATATTACGCAAGCATGGCAATTCCACTATGAATGATACACTCACAGACCTACAGTTAGAGCGCTATCAAAGGCAGATACTCCTGCCCGAAATCGGGGGTAAGGGACAACAGCGTCTAGACCGAAGCACAGTGGGAATCGTCGGCGCGGGCGGCCTGGGGTCACCTGCGGCATTGTACCTGGCCGGGGCGGGCATCGGCAAGCTCATCCTGATCGATAACGATACTGTCGCCCTGGATAACCTGCACCGCCAAATTCTTTACAAAGCGGTTTCTGAAATAAGGAAGCCGGTCGTTGGCGCCATAAACTCGTTTTAAATCGCCGGGTTTATCAGCT
>JAWOEV010000173.1:0-8423 GCA_046482565.1 Lentisphaeria bacterium
CACGCACCTCAATCCCATGCGGGCAAAGAATTTCCCGAATCTCACAAAGTTTATGTAAATTTCCGGTCGCCGCTAAAATATGTTTCACGTTTTTTGCCCTTCAACGTAATTATCTGATTGGATTTATGGGGTTACAGACCCAGCTTGCCCTGTGAATCCGAACTGTCATTTTCCTGGTCATCAGACTCAACAGCTTTCCATTCAGGTTCAGCATTCTGCTCTTTATTCATCAGGACTTCGATCTTCTTTTCGGTCTCACCCAGTTTTTGCTTACAGAAATTGGCAAGTTTGGTGCCTTCCTCAAACCGCTTCATGCTCTCGGCCAGAGGCAATTCACCGCTTTCCATCTCACTGACAATTTTTTCGAGGCGCTCAAGCGCCGCTTCAAAAGTGAGGTGCGAATCCTGGTTATCCCGCGTTTCAGATTTATTCCGAGGTTTATTCATAATCAACTTTTCTCCACAGAATCCGATTGTGTTTCAGGCCGAATCGAAACGGCTTCAAGGTCAAGCTCTCCATGGGCAAGGATACCGCGCAGACGGCCCCCGGTTTCCACGCTACCTGCCTGTGTCACCGCTTCTTCCTTATCGTTAAGAAGTATCGAGTAGCCGCGCTCCAAAACCCGTCCCGGATTAAGAGCCTGTAATTGCTGCCGCAAATGGGCCAATTTGTGGCTGTAAATCTCAATATTCTTCGCCATCTGCCGGGTGCTACGACTGACGAGTTCGTCAACTTGCTGTTGATACGTGCGAACAAGATTGGCCGGTTCACGGAAAACGTAACTCCCGGCCGCCCGCTCTACTCGACGTTTCAAGTCGCCGGTCTGCAGCCGTAGCGCGCTTCGCAGACGCTGGTCACAGGTTTGTATTTTCTCCAGCATATCCGCCTTGCGCCCGATCACCAACTCGCCGGCCGCCGACGGGGTAGGAACCCGGAGGTCCGCAGTATAATCGCAGATAGAAAAATCCACTTCATGCCCGACGGCGCTGATAACCGGTATTTCCGAGGCGGAAACCGCGCGGGCCACGATCTCTTCGTTAAAGGCCCAGAGATCTTCGAGGCTACCGCCCCCGCGCGTGACCACAATCACATCACAGCTTTTTGTTTGGTTGAAAAATTCAATTCCCCCGGCTATCTGGGCCGCGGCGCCCTCACCCTGGACTGCGGCAGGGAAAATCCGCACCCGGACATTCGCGAAACGTCGCCCCAGCACTTGCAGAAAATCACGCAGAGCAGCACCCTGCGGCGAGGTCACCACGCCGATACAGCGCGGTAGGGCCGGGATAGGCCTTTTGCGCTCATCATCAAAAAGTCCCTCCTCGCGCAACTTTTTCTTGAGCTCTTCAAAAAGGCGCTGCAAATCACCCTTGCCGAGAGGTCGCAGGCGATTGACAACCATCTGGTATTCTCCGCGCGGTTCGTATACGCCGAGACGGCCAAAAGCCTCGACCTTAGCGCCGACCTTCAAATCCATTTTCCGCACCTCCGCGGCAGCCCGGAAATAGACACACTTCAATTGAGTGCGGGAATCTTTCAGGGTAAGGTACACGTGACCGGATCGGTGCACTGTCAGGTTTCCCACTTCGCCCCGTACCCAGAAAGGATAAAAAGACTGCTCAAGCACATCCTTGACTAGGCGGTTGACTTCGCTTATTGTCCAGATTTTTTCTTTGTCAGGCATTTTCTTTGTTCAAGCATTCATAAAACTTTCGACCTGCGCAGGCTGATTCCTTGCCGGAGTAGTAGCGGCCGTTGTTTGCACATTATATCGCATTAATAATCTTTCAATTATTGATTGGCGCCTCCTTCGCGACGCCATGCGAAAAGGGCGGGCCGCCGGCGCTCCTCAATCCGCCCCAGTCGGCACGCGAGACCTTTCCAAAGGGAGTCTAACCCCAACAAACTGCCGGTAAGTTGCAATTTCGTTAAATTCAGGCATCTTATGCACGGTAATTTTAAAAAAACACCGCTTCCGGCGGTGCATGTTCTGATCAAATAAGGAGTATGCAAGTGAGTCTGACATCCTTGGTTTTCGCCAAACAGGTCCCGGACACGAAAAATATAACCGGGGACGCGATGAAAGAGGACGGCACGGTAAACCGAACCGCGCTCGACGCCATAATCAATCCTGAAGACTTAAACGCCATTGAACTGGCTCTCGACCTCAAGGATCGCTTCGGCGGCAAAGTCGTCGTCTGTACAATGGGGCCCCCGAATGCGGCCAATATCCTCCGTCATGCACTTTACATGGGGGCCGATGAAACAATCCTGGTTTCGGATCGCAAATTCGCTGGGGCTGATACTCTGGCCACCAGTTACACCCTGGCATGCGCCGCCAAAAAATACGGTGACTTCGACTTGGTGCTCTGCGGCCGCCAAGCCATTGACGGAGATACGGCTCAGGTGGGACCCCAAATCGCCGAAAAACTCGGCATCCCCCAGGTCACTTATGTTGAGTCTATTGAAAAGGCTGATACGAAAAAGATTCGCGTCCGCAACCAGATCGAAGGCGGCTATGAAGTCGTTGAATGCCCGTTACCAGCTCTTTTTACCACAGTCGGCAGCGCCAACACTCCGCGCCCCGCCGGTGCCAAACGGCTGATGCAATTCAAAAAAGCCAAGACTCGGTCGGAACTTTCGAAAGACCACAGTGACAGTGATTACGAAGATGCCAACTTACTGGCGGAAGAAGAAGGCAAATTACGTTCCAAAGGGCTGTGGATTCATGAATGGACGGCGGAAGAGCTGGGGGCCGAGTCGGAAAGAATCGGCATGGCCGGGTCGCCGACAAAAGTCAAAAACATCGAAAGTGTCGTACTGGGGAGCAAGGGGGACAGCAAAAGCATCCAGCCCACTGACAACGGTATCCGCGACATGGTGCATGAGCTCATAGAAGAACACATACTCAGTTAATCAAATTAAACCTTAACTTTAACTTACGACCGGGAACTTCAGTTTATGAACAAGAAAAAGACAGGGAATGTCTGGGTCTTTATCGAACAGGACAACGGCAAAATTGCCGATGTCAGCATCGAATTGGTGTGCAAGGCCGCCGAGCTTGCCTCTGAACTCGGAGTCAAAGCTGAAGGGGTCTTGCTCGGGAGCAATATCCAAGAGCTGGCTTCAACGTTGCATGAATACGGTTGCGACAATGTGTTTGTGGCTGACGACAAAAATTTAGAGACCTTTTCCGCCCTCCCTTATACAAAAATCGCGACCCAACTGGTCCGCCAGCACAAACCCAATATTTTCATGTTCGGGGCCACTCATGTCGGGCGTTCACTTGCCCCCCGTATAGCCTCGACTTTGCAGGCGGGTCTAACCGCAGACTGCACGGATTTGCGTATTGATGACTTTGAAGACAAGGCTAACAAGCGAACGCTGAAGAATAAACTTATGCAGATCCGCCCCGCTTTCGGTGGTAACATTATCGCCACGATTGCCAATTCATGGGAAGACCCGCAAATGGTAACCGTCCGGGAAGGTGTCATGCCGATGACCGAGCCGAAGTCAGGCCGGAAAGGCAAGCTTACTAAAGTTGATGTGGCGCTTGAAAAAGAAGACTTGGTTGTCAACCTGATTGACCGCCACAAAGAAGAGAGCGATGTAAATCTAAAAAACTCCCAGATTATTGTTTCGGGCGGTTATGGCGTGGGTAGCAAGGAAGACTTTGACCTCCTGCACCGCTTTGCCGACACCATCGGGGCGCAAATCGGTGCCTCCAGAGCTGCGGTGGATGCCGGCTGGATCGACCACGACCACCAAGTCGGGCAGACTGGGGTGACCGTTAGACCGCGCCTCTATATTGCCTGCGGAATAAGCGGCAGCGTTCAGCACCGGGCCGGCATGGACGAGAGTTCCAAGATCGTGGCCATTAACACGGATCCCGAAGCCCCGATTTTCTCAATTGCCGACTACGCAGTTGTCGCCGATCTTCACGATATAATTCCGAAAATGATGAAAGCGTATAAAGAACGCGTATAACCTGAATAAAATACGGGACATTTAATAATGGCTGAAAACTTTTATCTCGACAATACGGATCTGAAATTCCGCTTAGCCACAATGGACTTGACGGAAGTTCTCAAGCTGCGTGAAAATGATTTTCAGCAGGCCCGGGAATTTCCTGACGCACCGGATTCGTATGAAGATGCAATTGACAGCTATGACAAAGTCATGGAAATGGTCGGCGGTATCTGCGGCGAGCTGATTGCCCCCAGATCTGAAGATGTCGATCTCGAGGGTGCGAAGCTGGAAAACGGCACGGTCTCCTATGCCGCAGGCACTGATGAAAACCTGAAAAACCTCACTCAGGCCCAGCTGATGGGAGTGATGCTGCCCCGCCAATACGGCGGCCTCAATATGCCGGTCACCGCTTATACCATGATGACTGAAATGGTCTCCCGCGCAGACGCCAGCCTGCAAAACCTGTTCGGCCTCCAGGATATTGCTGAAACCATTTCCAAATACGGCAGCGAAGACCAGAAGGAACGGTACCTGCCGCGCTTCGCGTCCGGCGAGGCCGACGGAGCCATGGCGCTGACCGAACCGGAAGCCGGCAGTGACCTGCAGGCGGTGCAGCTGAGAGCGCATTATGATGAAGACAAGAAGCAGTGGTACTTAAACGGCATGAAGCGCTTTATTACCAACGGCTGTGCACAGGTCCTGCTTGTCTTGGCCCGCTCTGAGGAAGGCACTAAAGACGGCCGCGGATTGTCCATGTTTATATGCGAAAAAGGCCCGGGACTGGTAGTACGCCGGATTGAAGATAAACTGGGCATACATGGTTCACCGACGTGTGAACTGCAGTTTAACAATGTTCCCGCTGAACTGTGCGGGGCCCGCCGCCGCGGCCTGAGCCGCTACGTCATGGCACTTATGAACGGTGCCCGGGTGGCGATCAGCGCCCAGGCCCTGGGGATTACTGAGGCCGCCTACCGGGAAGCCTTGGATTACGCCCGGGAACGGGAACAGTTCGGGACTCCCATTATCAAGTTCCCCGCCGTCTATGAAATGGTTGCCAGAATGAAAGTGCAGCTGACTGCGGCGCGAGCGTTCATGTACGAAACAACCAAATATGTTGACCTGCGGGACTCTTACGAAGAGGCCAACAAAGAATTGGACGAACCGGACAAGGAGATGAAGCAGAAAGAGAAATTCAATTCCCGGGTGGCCGCAGTGCTCACCCCCCTCTGCAAAGCCTTCACAACAGAACTTTCTAACAAAGTCACATACGAATGCATCCAGGTTCACGGCGGCACCGGCTATATGCGGGACTTCCCTGCCGAACGCCTTTATCGAGACGCTCGGATAACTAACATTTACGAAGGCACTACGCAGCTGCAATATGTGGCGGCCATAGGCGGTATCATGCGTCGCACTCTGGAGCCGCTGATGGATGAATTGAGCCATCTGCCTTTTGAAGGCAAGTTGCGACGCTTGGCAAGTTCGGTAGACGTGGCCCGCGAAAAACTGCAGCGTGCCATAGAGTATGTAGAATCTAAACATGACGCTGATTATCATGATCTAATGGCCCCTCGTATCTGCAAGATGGAAATTGCCGTCTTTACCTCCTATCTCCTCCTGCGGGACGCGGTAAGCGACAGGGATAGAGAGCCCATAGCGGAACGCTATATCCTTGATGCTACGCCCAAAATAGATCTGCATTACGGATTTGTGACCAGCGGCGACGTATCGATGATAGACAATCACGAAGCAATTCTCGCCGTTTAAGTTGTACAATTGACAATATATCTGCCAGCTTCCGCCGTCGAGAGCCCCCCGTGCATCCGGAATAATGGGGTCCATTGCGAAGTTTTAAGCCGGACGGGGTACTAGTTTGTATTTGCGCCTTTGCGGGTGATATTATCGTAAAAGTTGTTGACTTTTAAAATAGAAATTTCAAGCAGAACAAAATTTTCGGTTTTTTTGATGGCAAGGACCTTATCATGGGCAACGGAAATTCGGAGACTCGCCTTATAAAGGTGCAGAATCAATTGGGCATGCATGCCCGTCCGGCCTCTATGTTTGCCAAAAAAGCCAATGAATTCAAGGCGAATGTGACCGTTGAAAAAGACGGCAACGTAATTAATGGCAAAAGCATTATGGGACTGATGATGCTGGCCGCCGAGGAAGGATCGTCCCTCACTGTCAGAGCTGAAGGTGACGACGCAGTGGAGGTACTGGATGCACTTGAACAACTCTTCCGCGACAAATTCGGAGAAGAATAATGATACCGCCCTATACCCGGGGGTGCATGTATCCGGTATAGGCGTCTCAGCGGGAATCATAATTGGGACGGCACAACTTGCCGGCCGACGATCCGGAAGAATTGAAGAGAGGGAGCTGAAGTCTGACGAAGACGTCAACCGAGAGGTTGAGCGCTTCAGGGATGCTCTTGCTAAATCCGAATCGCAGCTTGAGGAACTGCGGCACCGCGTTGCCGATATTCTAGGGGAAAAGGATGCTCGCATATTTGATGCGCACTTGATGCTTGTAGCCGATCAAGCCTTGATTGACGAGGTTATTGAGCAGATCAAGGAACAACGCAGAAATGCCGAATTTATCTTCAATACGGTTATCCAGCGTTACGCCGATGCCCTTAGTGAAGTTGACGACGAATATATCCGTGACCGCTTTACTGATATCAAAGACGTTGCCAATCGCGTAGTTGACAACCTCCGGGGCACCTCAGAGGCCAGCGTTGACCTTGCCAACCTGGCGGAACCGCGAATTATCGTCGCCGATGACTTATCCCCCTCGGACACCGCCTCAATGGATCGTGAAAACGTCTTGGGCTTTGTTACAGCTCTGGGCAGTCGCACTTCCCATACAGCGATCATGGCGCGCTCCATGAACATCCCGGCAATTGTCGGCGTAACCGAAGCACTGGACCAGATCCAGACCGGTGATAAAATTATCCTGGACGGCTTCCGAGGCACGGTTATCGTACGGCCTGATCAAAAGACCCTGCAAAGCTACCGGGACCGGATAAAATCACAGGAAGAATGGTTGCGGATACTGGAAAGTGAAACCGCCCTGCCAGCGGAAACAATTGACGGCTTCAGAGTGCAACTGGCCGCCAATATCGAACTGCCGTCCGAAGTCGAAGTCATAAGACAGTCATACGGGGTTGGGATAGGCTTGTTTCGAACCGAATACCTGTTCATAAACCAGGCTGAGCTTCCTTCCGAGGAAGAACAGTTCAAAGCCTACCGGAAGGTAGTCGAAGACATATATCCGGAATCTGTAATCATTCGCACTCTGGATATCGGCGGCGACAAATTCATCTCGAACTTGCGAATGCCCAGTGACCTTAATCCCTTTCTCGGCATGCGAGCTATTCGTTTCTGCCTTTCTCGTCCCGATATCTTTATGAGCCAGTTGCGTGCCATCCTCAGGGCCAGCGCCCACGGTAAGGTTCGAATCATGTTCCCCATGATATCCACCGTCGAAGAATTGCAGCAGGCACTGGAATTTTTACAGCAGGCCGAAGCTGAATTGGACGCCGAAGGCATACCTTTCAACAAGCATCTCGATGTCGGGATAATGGTGGAAGTCCCCGCTGCGGCGTTGCTGGCTGAGCAATTGGCCCCTTATGTGGACTTTTTCAGCCTGGGCACAAACGACTTGATTCAGTACTCGCTGGCAGCGGACCGGGCGAATCCGGACATCGCTTACCTTTATCAACCCAGCCACCCGTCAATCATAAGGTTGATTCGTGAAGTGGTACACGTTGCTTATGACCAAGGCAAATGGGTCAGCATCTGCGGTGAAATGGCGGGAGAACCTCTGCTCGCACCTCTTATCCTGGGACTGGGAATTCACGAATTGAGTATGAGTTCTGTTTCGCTCGGCCTGATAAAACGCCTCGTCAGACGCGTAAAAATCTATGATGCTGAACAATTAGTTTCTGATGCAATGAAATGCGGCACCGCGACAGAAGTTCGCAAACTGTGTGAAGAATTCGTACAAGACGTAGCTCCGGACCTTTTGGCAGGGAGCTGAATTCTGCCACTTGCTATACTTACCTGATCTTCTTTGGCCTGAATTATACAGGTTAGCCCCTAAAAGCGAAAAGAATCACGCTGGCTATGGTTGAAATAATCAAAACACCCGACCGACGCTGGACGGCAGTCCACACCAAAGCGCGATGCGAGAAAATCGCCGCAACCTATTGCGACGCTTACAACATAACGCACTATCTTCCCCTGCGTCGTCGCGCCAAGCGTTACCAGAGGCGAACCGTGGAAACATACCTGCCAATGTTTACCGGGTATATATTCGTCCAGGTCAATGACCGTGAAAAGCAATTGCTGGCCCGCTTCGGCAAGATAGCCCATATACTACCGATTGATGATCTCGGCGAGGAACGTCTTGTAGGTGAACTGCAAAACCTTCGCAGGCTGGAAGAACTGGCTGAG
>JAWOEV010000230.1:0-3312 GCA_046482565.1 Lentisphaeria bacterium
GATCGACGCGGCATGCGGCAGGAACCCCTTTCCGGTTTGTGTTCATAAGAAAAGCCATACTTTAATACACTTAGCGCAAATCGTCAAGCAGAAAGATATTCACTCTAAGATAATTATCAAGCACAGGCAAAAATATTAAATACTTGTCTATCAAAAAATTAAGTTACGCAGACCCCGGTATCGAGCATAGAATCATTGAGGCCGATAACGCTTGTTATCTGCAAGGAGCGAGTCCATAGGTTTAAGATTCTTAGATCAAAAAAGTGCCCTGAAATAATCAATTTTAAGCTTATATTTTATCAAATGACTCACTGCCAATCATTATTTTATGACGCAATAAAAGGGACAGACCCCGGAGACCCCAAGGCAGAATTAACCGCATCGAACAGAGTTTAGATGTTGGGATTGGAGCTGCATTTGCTGGCGTCACGAGTTCTCTTCAAAACAAAATAAGAGTCCCGCGCAACAGAACTTGGAGAAAACTGCGGCAAAATTATCGGAGAACGGGTAACAATAGGTACTTGCAGAGAATGAAAGAAATACAAAATCTACAAAGACGAAGATTCGTAATGCGGGAGTGGGTCGTTCCTGGATACCTCGGGCTGGCCCGAGCGTGGAGCGATTTAAACTTGGGAGAAGAATGTGAGGGACAGTGAGACAGATGAAGAAGTGGGCGAATCTGCTTGGAAGTCCAGGTTAATTCTTGGCGCTTGCGTAGTGCTATCTTTTCTTGTGTTGCTGGTTGTTCTAGGCCTGCTAACGCAGATGGCCCATTATATACTAATGCCTGTGCACCCAAAGTTATACCAAGTCATTTCCCTTATTGCCTGCTTTGTAGGAATTATCTGCTCTGCGAAAACCTATTGGTGGCTGACGAGTAAATGGATCGAAAAGACGCGCGACGAGTAAACATACGCTACCACTTTCAGGGCAAGAGTATGCCGGTTGCTTTTGCGTATAGCTGTACTGAACATGTAACAGGTAAATAGTGATCCTCCGCGACCAACGCCGCGTTCCTTGCCTGGGACGTCGGGGCGGCGGTGCTTCCGTTCGTGCCGGGGAGTTAGTTTAGGGGTCTGTCCTGGGGTGTTAAAAATTAGCCGCCTTGGACCATTTTTTCGGAATTTTCTTCACCGAACTTTTGTTACAAACCGCGTTAAACGCACGTTTTCTTTTGGCGAAAAGCGTGGAGCCGATGTTCAGCTCCAACCAGTTTTTGAGGTCTCGGGTTGAAACCTGTTCCATGGCTTCTTTGACTTCCTGCGGGGTAACCTCACTGGTGAAAACAGGGATAGTCAGCACGGCTTTGCCCACTTCCTTCATGGGGGTTTTTGCAGAAAAGCTTTTGTATTTGCCGATCACCGATTCAATAATGTCTGAGCATCCCAGAAACGTTTCGTCCTTCTGGATTCCGTCTGTCTGCTGCTCAACGTATTGGAGAATTTCTTTTCGCAAAGTGCGTAGTCGGCGAGTGGAAGTTCGAAATTGGCTTAGTGCGTTGTCGACGTATTTCCTGGAGTCTCTCCTGAGACCGTAAGTTTTTATTTCGTATTTGGCGGCCTCAAGCATATTGAGCATAGTGCGCCATTCCCTGAGTTGCGGCTTAAAATCTTTCAGCCACCCCATGCGAGCATCATATTTTTCTCGTTGTTCAGCAGGCATGGGTTGTTTTTCGAAGCGTAACATTTTATCTGCCCAATCCAGATGTGTTTGCAGATTTAACCATCTGCACTTATCACGGGGTTTCGGCGGAGCGAGAAACGCAATGCATGTGTGTACGACCCCTCTTTTGGTTTCGCGAATATTTTTCAACAACAGTTTCCAGTTTTCGTCATTGGTAAGGTGGCGTTCGATCAGCAATGCAGCGTGGTGGGTGATGTCATACGTTTCTCTGACCCCCTCACGGTTCTGTTTAAAATCCGCTATGCCGCGCTTAATATTACGTCCGCCGTCGGAAACGATCTGGGCGGGGGCTCCTGTCTGGGCGCTGACCTGTTCAAGCGTGCGGCGGACACTTTCACCGGTAGCTGATTCTTCAATTCGCACAGCCAGCACCTCCATGTCCTGATGCGCGATACTGAATGCCTTTTTGCGCAGTTTTTCCAGTGTAATTCCAAGTACCAGAAAACATTTTTTGGTTCCGAAGTTAATCGTATGATCCAGCACGTAAACCCAATCATTGCGCTGCTGTGGCGGCTTAGACAACTTGTACAGCCCGAACCGCATTATCCAGTCCTGAACGATAGTGTAGCAGGGCAGCCCCCCTTCGAACCATTCGGTGAACAGTGCAAAAACCCGTCCCACGCCTCTCAACGAATTCAGACCGAAGACCACCAGTTTAATGGCCATGGTTATGGTCTGCACCGGATAGTGAAAGGCGCACGGGGCACCGTATGTCTGATCAGACGTTTTTTTTATTGCGTTCGTAAGCGTCCGCGCTATTCTTCAAATCGCATATCTGTTTTTCAGCGGCGGCCTGTTTCTGTTGCAGTTCCTTGTTTTCGTGACGCAACTGCAGCGTCTCATTACGCCATTTGTCTCTACTCTGCTTCAGGTCTCTAATTGTGATGCGATTTTTCTCTAAACGATCCTGGCGCTGCAAAGCCTTCTGTTTCCAGTTGTCCCGGCTGCGAAGCAGATAAAGCGGCGGCTTTTCTCGCCCGCTTGAACCACCGGTTCGGGATTTAACTCTGTTCATGGCCTGAAGCATCTGTCGGCGCGCTTCCGACGGACCGTGTTCACGACACAACGAGACGGATTCTGCCGATAACTGAATGAGAAGTGAACGCAGCTTCTTATAGCTTTCGTTCATTCTCAGGGCATCATCAACATCTCCGGGCTTTACCGACAGGCTCGAACTTTTTCCGTTCAAGGAATAACTGAGTTGATAATGCGGGCCGTGAGGGCGAGGATCGTTTTCGTCTTTGCACCGACATCCGGGCTTGCCGCAGACGTTTTGTTGATTTGACACATTGCCCGGTAGAGGCGGGTCGATTTCTATGAACATTTTAAACAGCTGCTCAATTTTTCTCAGATCTGCCATAATCTTCGCCTTTCCGTACCTATTTAAAGTTACGGAAATATACACGCTATATCGGCAGAATGCAAACGTTTTTTCCCTGGTAAAAGAAATTTGATGGAGAGGCAATGACGAGAAATTCGGGGATTTTATATTAATAGCGATACAGGATTTCTAACATCCCAGGACAGACCCCGAACACAGCGATGGTCTTTGTAGCGGAAAGACGATCTGATCGTCGTCAACGCTGACTATGGCCGAGTCGGCGATGGGGGCGCGCTTGGCGTAGCGTC
>JAWOEV010000013.1:0-8012 GCA_046482565.1 Lentisphaeria bacterium
GTGTGGTAACTGTACTGAACCGTTGCACAAAATTCAAGCGATTCGTGTTTGCTTCAAGCCATTTTGACGAAAAGAACCGGATAATGATCGACATCCAGCCGCGGAAGAATTCCACGGCGGTATGCAGTCGCTGCGGCGTTAAGGGGCCAACGTATGACACAGCCTCTGCGTATAGGGGTTGCGTATAGGGGTCAGATACGTTAGATGGCATTGTAACATACTTGCGGCACGATATTTGCATATACAATAGATACTGTTATAGTTCTTTAAAGCAATAAAATCTGGGTCGTAATATTGATTTAAGACTAGGAGTCTTGTATGCCACGTCGTGGTCGTCACTGGGGCAATAATGCCTGCTACCATATCACCCATCGATGCCACGAGCGTCGGTACCTGTTCAGATTTGTCAAGTACCGCGACATGTACCGCAAGTACCTGTTCGAGGCGGCCCGACGGTTCAACATTTCCGTCCTGTCGTATGTAGTGACCTCGAACCATGTCCACTTGCTGGTTGCCACCGGCCGCCGCGGCCGTCCCCAGGTGAGCGAAGCCCTGCAGCACGTGCACGGTGAGATGGGGCAGCATTACAACATCGCCAAGAAGCGGGAGGGCTCATTCTGGTCAAACCGTTTCCATGCCACCTGGGTCGAGACGGGTGTGCATCTGCGGCGTTGCCTGTCCTACATCGATATGAACATGGTGCGAGCCGGGGCGGTAGCCCGTCCCGAACAGTGGCGGCACAGTTCGGCTCACGAGCTGGCCACGGACAGACAGCGCTACCGCATCGTCGACCGCGGGGCATTGGTAAGGAGGCTGGGGTTCGCCACGTGGCAGGAGTTCCGCGAATGGTACGCTTCGGAACTGAACCGCGTGCTCGAGGGTGAGCTGTTTAGGAGCAGACAGGCGTTCTGGAGTGACTCCCTGGCGGTCGGTAGCGACGAATGGGTCGTGTCGCGGGCGGAAGCATGCGGAATGAAGCGCTACAGTATCGCGGGGACGGAAATGGATTGGCCAGGAGGAGTTAAAACGAGTTTTCTAACTAAGAAAAACAGCTCTTAGGCCTGTTAATGCGATTCCATCAATACATTACAGATTGGCAATAAGTAGCTTATATATTTCATATGAGTATCTGACCCCTACGAGAACCCCTACGAGAGCCCCTAAGAGCCCCTACGAGAGGAACCACTGGCGCTCCCAGCATGGACCTGAGACCTTTTCGCGGACGGTCTGGCTAAAGGGGCGGGTCATGCCCACGACCGGGACGATCTTCCGCAACGGCAAGAAGATCGCCACCATACGACGTTTTTGGGAAATCCTGAAAACCTCAAAGGTGAACTCGGTGTCCTCGACATAATGCACAATGACGCCATCAATTTTTCTGATATTCTGCACGTGAAAATTATAGGAGAAGAACAATGAACAGGGAATCGATCATACGGAAGACTTACGCACGCTTTGGTCGTGGTGTAATGGTTGCAGCGTTCCTGATGGCCGTGGGGCTTCAGAGTCAGCTGCTGGCTGGCGAGCTTAAGTGCCCGCAGGTTTTTGGCAGTCATATGGTTCTGCAGCGCCAGATAAAGGTGCCGATTTGGGGGTGGGCCAAACCGGGTGGCGAGGTCAAGGTCTCTTTCAACGGACAGACCCTGGCAACCAAAGCCGATACGGATGGCGCCTGGCGCGTGAGCCTTGACCCGATGCAGGCATCTGCGAAGGGGCAGGCCCTGACCGTCTCGTCCGGAGACGAGACATTGACTCTGGATAACGTTCTGATCGGAGAAGTCTGGCTGGCTTCGGGTCAGTCTAATATGGCTTACGGACTGCGCGGTGAGATGTTGAAATCTCTGCCGGCACCGCACATCCGTATGGTTCGGTTTGCCAATGGCAAGCAGTGCATGGCGAAGGTGGCTCAAGCCGACGTCGAGTGCCAGTGGGGTGATCTTCAGAAGGGATCCTCAGCAGTGGCCTCATTCTTTGCCATGAAACTGCAAAAAGAATTGAAGGTTCCGGTGGGGATCATTTCTGCCAGTTGGGGAGGAACAAGGATTCAGACCTGGACGCCAACAAAGCAAACCGAAGCTAAGAAGTCGCGCTACAATGCCATGATTCACCCCTTTGTTGGCATGGCCATGCGCGGAGCCATCTGGTACCAGGGAGAGAGCAATGTCGGGGCTGGACTCGGGTATGAAAAAGCGTTGCAAACCCTTAGCAGCGGCTGGCGAGAAATCTGGGGCTTGGGGGACTTCCCCTTTTATTTTGTCCAGATCGCGCCCTTCGGCCGATATTCCGGTGAAAAGCTGGGCCGGTTATGGGAGGGCCAGATGCGCGCATCCCGCTCCATCATGAATTGCGGTATGGTGGTGACCACGGACGTTGGTGACCTGAAGAACATTCATCCTCCCCGGAAGAAGGAGGTGGGTGAGCGCCTCGCGCTCTGGGCCCTAGCCAAAGACTACCCTTCGACAACGCTCAGCACGGGCGGCAAGGCGGCGGACCTGGTCTATTCCGGCCCACTCTACAAAGGTTTTGAGGTCAAGGGAAATAAGATGATCATCTCCTTTGATTACGCTGAAGGAGGGCTGGCATGTAAGGGCGAGAAGCTCACCGATATCTATGTCAAAGGCGAAGGCGAGACCGAATTTGTACCGGCCAGCGTTGCGATCGACGGCGGTACGCTGGTTGTCAGTCACCCTGAAGGCAAGATGCCTGTGGCGGTACGCATGGGCTGGAACAAGAATGCCCAGCCAAACCTGATGAACAAGGCAGGTTTGATGGCCTCGCCTTTCCGGACAGACTCTGATAAAAATAATTGATACAAGCCGAAAAGCCTGCAGAGGAAGACAAAGACAGGTGCGCGTATCGCGCGTGGAAGCAAAAGGTGTAATCGGAAGAGATATCCCATATCTGGACTTTTCCAGTCTCGTGACACAGCTTGTGCTCTCTGTCGAGCTCAATGAACGCATTTCTATTGTGGTTTGCCAAGACGGTACTCCCATTGGTCAGGCCAGACAGGTTGAAGCTGATGAGCAAGGCGTGATTACAATTCCGGTAACACCAAAGTGTGCACAGAGCGAAATCGTTTTGGAATTTTATGGACGGACCCAAAATGCTATCGGGTCCCTGAAATATTTAACCGTTATGTAAGAAAGAAGAAATTGAGGAGACGAAATTGTGCTGATTCAAAATCCGGTTCTAAAAGGATTTAACCCCGATCCGTCTATTGTTGCAGTAGACAACGATTTCTACATTGCAACCTCTACCTTCGAGTGGTTCCCAGGCGTACAGATCCATCATTCGAAGGACTTGGTTAACTGGTCATCATGTTTACGCTTTTTGTTAATGGCTTCACGAACCAAGCGGCGGACGGTGTTTTTGTGCATGCCCCTTTGTTTGCTAACCCAAGTTTCGCAACTTGGGCTAGTCAAGCCGGAATAGAGACAGCTGGCAGTGGATATGCGATAGGTTTGTACCGCATTCTCCGTCAGCAAATCAATAATCTTCTTACAGTCCTCTTCCTAGTCCTCGATAATGAGAATCCGCGATCGGTAACAGATAGAATTTAATTTTTCCACACGCACACCTCTATCCGGCAGTAGTGGCCATTTTCCCGCTTCGAATAAACGGGACCGCTCGCTAATCATCCGCTCGGCCTCGCCGTTTTAATGATAGCCGGTCGGCGCCCGTTTGTCAACCGACAGACTTTTAAAAAACCGGCTCAGCGACGCGGTTTGGCTACATCTGCTGAAGTGAGTCGTATTTATGCTATTAGGCCCCAAGGTTGTTTGAGGAGGCGTCTGCGAGAATACGCATCGCGGCGCTGGAGATTTCATCCCAAGTTGCTAATCCCGGCTTAGCTTTTGCTTAACGGCATCGAGGGGGGCGGGCCATTGCCAGACCTTAATTTCAGGCTGTTCGCGCCGATTTTGTTTTATGATCAGGACTGCACGTGAATCGTCCTGCTGGCGTAAACGTTCAACCATTTTATCACCACCGATAAAAATTGCGGTGGAAAAAACATCTGACAGCCAGCTTTGTGAGGTAATGACGGTTACACCGGCGATACGGTCCACCGGATAGCCGGTCTGCGGGTTTAAGATATGATGGACTTCTTTACCGTCAATAATCCGGTTATTTTCATAATTTCCGCTGGTGGCAATCGTCCGGTTGCGAGCTGGTATTACTTGTAATATTGAAGCCGGATCAAGTGGGTTTTTCAGCCCTATTTTATAGGTTTTTTGTCCCGGGGGAGGCCTCGGAAAGCAATAAAGATTGCCGCCTAGGTCAATAATTCCGGATTCTATGCCTTGCCGCCGGGCGATATCTACTGCAATGTCTAGGGCATACCCCTTGGCGATGCCCCCGAAGTCAAGGTACATATCCGGGTGCTGAAAACGGATGGTACGGGCGCTTTCGTTAAATTTAACTTTATCCAGTCCGCAGGCCTGAAGGGCTTTTTTTACTTCGTCCTTCGTCGGATATGTATTACGACTGTGATGAAAACCCCAAACATCCATCAGGGCGCCGATGGAAATATCAAACGCCCCGTCAGTAAGCCTGTATGCCCGGCGTGCTGTGATCAAGGCATCCCACAGCCGGGGGCTGCATTTGACGGGATGAAAGTAAGCGTTCTTATTGAGGCGGGAAAGCTCGCTGCTTTTATCAAACAGGTTGAGCTTCGAGTTTACTTTTTCCAGTTTCGCATAAATTTTATCGGCTGCCGCCTTGGCCACGGCAGGCTCGGCCCAGAATGTCAGCCGCCCGTAAGTGCCGAACAAACGAAATTCGCGCACATAAGGTTTGGCAGAGTTTTCCGGCGTCCGGTTAAAAACTTTGACCACATAAGCCGCCGCTAATACCGCGCTGATATACAAGAAAGGGCGTATTATCCGCTGCCACCGCATTAAGTCACCGCTTGGAAAGAAATTTCAGCGTTACACATAGTGTCCAGACCTTTTATCCTGAATTATGCATACCTTTTTGAAAAAAAACGTCATTTTGTTTTAAAGACCTCAAGGTTATGAAAATAACGCCCCATTTTTTACTTTCACCGGGGGGGTTTAAAAAAACACTCTTCGAACGAGGTCTTTTCACCGCGTTTTTCTGTCAGGTTGCGGGTTGCTTTTACAACCTCAGGCGTGACTGCGCAATCGACATTGTCTTCCGCAACGCGGACAGTTGATAACGCGCTGGCGGCCAGAGACTATAAAAGTCAGGGAACAATCCGAACACTGGCAGAGCAGTTCCTCAGAAACTTGCCAGCGGCTGGCTCTGCTGGTGCGGACAGCATTGGCAACGGCCAGAATAATGAAGCCAACAAACATGAACAGCAGATACGCATTAAAAACGAGCTGAATATTCTGCCCCATTTTATTCTGTTTCCTTGTCAGATGCGGCGGACTCAGCAGGCAGTGCCAGGCGCCACTCTATTTCGATGATATTACTCCTTTGCGGTTGCGGGAAAAAGGGAGTGTCACTCTCCTGCTCCGTAAATTCCGCAGTGCTTTCGGCGATCGCGGTTTTTTTCCCGAGTAGCCGGAGAGCAAACTCATCCAGCACCGTATTACCGCTTGATTCAGTCATTCGCAGCCTGACTGTCTTCCTCATTTTAATAATCTCTATCACGGTAGGGCCTCCGGGTGGCTTTGACCGTGCTTCCGCAAGAATGCTGTCCGGCAGTTGCCTGGGCATATGTTCTATCGTGTTACCGCTCTGAGTGCGCCAGATTATTTTATCCGGAAATTGCTTCGTCTTTGCTACCAAACCCAAGGGGTCTTTCGCGAATTGCAACGCCACACTACCGGTTGCGGCCAGATCGAGGGGTTGTGCAACGCTAAAGTTGTTTTTGAACGCTGGCTTGGCGACCGAGTATTTGGGTTGCTTGTAAGCGGGCCAGGCGGGATCGCTTTTCAAAATTTTTCCCGTCCGGACACTGCTGAAACCGGAATCAGTATGCGGTACGGTTATGAAGGTTGGATCTGCCATTTCCGCCCATGCTAGAAGTTCTGACTCCCACTTTTGAAGGACGTCCTGTTGGCGTATGGTGGTAACGACAGGCTCTGTGAGGGCCGCTTCGACATCCTCTTCAGGCGGGGCTAAATTCAGGGCCTGTATTAAGCCGAAATGCACCAGTAAAGTGAGCAGAAAGCCCAGTACCGTAATCGTCCTGTAGTTAAACACAGGTCGCCCTCCTTACGGTATTTCTTCGTCTTCACCGCCGGCAACGGCTGGTGGCACGGTATCAGTTATCATATAGACGCCAAGCCCCAGCGACCGAGCCAATGCAGTGATTTGTATTACTCGTTCATAGGGAACTTGGGCATCCGCCCTCAGTACCAGCATGGGGTTGTATGGCTGAGAATTATTAAAGCTGGCAATCCTTTTTTCCATGATAACTTTACTGTTCAGCACGAGTTCACGCAATTCGCGCTCAAGTTCTTGCCACGAAACGGGAGCGTCATTAAAGAAGAGGGTTTCCGAATCAGTAACTGTGACCACAATTTTCTCCGCGGCTCTTACTGTGGCTACATTAGCCTTGGGCAAATCGACAGGTATGCCCGGCTGGAAAACAAAAGAACTGCTTATCAAGAAGAAAATCAAGAGAAGAAACAGAACGTCGACTAACGACACCAAATCAACCTTTCCGTTGACGTTTTTCAGTTTTGTCCGAGTAACCATTCAGACCGCTTTCTCCTCCTCAACTATCTCCGGCAGAGCACTTTTATCCAAGGGGACTTCGGCGTTTACCAGAAAATTTATAACTTCGCTAGCCGCTTTATCCATATCATTAAGGATCGTTTCAATTTTGCCGAGCAAAAGGCTGTAGAAGGCATAGACTGTAATGGCAACCGTGAGCCCTGCCGCGGTAGTCAGCAGGGCCTGCCAAATATGCGTCGCCAGGTCGGTGGTTGCCACAAAATGCCCCGCTACTTCCATTTCCTGGAATAGTCCCATCATCCCCAACACGGTTCCGAGCAGCCCCAGCAAAGGGGTAATATGAGCAATGGTTATCAGTATTTTCATGCGGCGCTCAAGCCGTGGAACTTCCGAGAGGCTGGCATCCTCCGCAGCTCGGCGCATGCCGCTTTCATCCTCATCGCCGTGGATAATAATCGAACGGATTACATGAGCGACCGGGCCCGGAGTTTCATCACAAATAGCCACCGCTTCCACAACATTGTTGCGCTTGAGTACATTGATTAAGCCACGCAAAAATTCCGGTACATCGATATGAGCTCGATGAAGATGCAGAAAGCGCTCGATTATAATAAAAAGAGCCGCAATGCTGCAAAAGAAAATTACGGGTATCAATACCGGGCTCGCCTTCAGGATATTTTCTGCAATATACATAATCGCCTTTGTTTAAATACTTATTTTTTCGACTGTTAGCGGTTTAACCTAAGCTCCAAATTCGCTGCTGCCCCGACCTTTGCGAAACTTTGCGGCAAACTGCTACTCGAAAGGACTCAGTTCGCAGAAAACCTCGCCTATATGGTTTAGCAGGTCATCGGCTATCAGGCTGCGTTTGGCCCCGACGGCTATTTCTGCGGCCCGGCCGTGGACGTAGACTCCCAGGCAGGCGGCATCCCAGCCGCTATATCCCTGGGCAGAAAAACCGCCGATCAATCCCGACAGCACGTCACCGGTGCCGCCGGATGCCAAAGCATTATTGCCGCTGGTATTTATCGCTATTCTGCCGCCGGGACCGGCTATTAATGTACCTTGACCTTTGAGTACAACAACGGCACCTAATTCTTGCGCTACCGTTTTCGCCTGCTCCTCACGCTCGGCAGTTAACAAATCTTCGCGCCCCAGTCCCTTGAGCACAACCTGCATTTCTCCGGGGTGCGGTGTAAGTATAAGGTTTTGAACTTTTTTTATTTCTTCTTTCTTTCCGGCTGTTAAGCGTAATGCGTCAGCGTCTATCAGGAGAGGTTTTTCCGTCGCCAGCACCGCGGCCAACGCCTCAGCCGTTTCTGCGGCCCGGCCGATCCCGGGCCCCAGAACGATGCTGTCGG
>JAWOEV010000132.1:0-6535 GCA_046482565.1 Lentisphaeria bacterium
GGGAAAAAGCTATGTCGGCAGCAAAATCCGGAACCGATAAAGATAACCCTGAAGAGGTTGAACTGCATACGTCGCGCAGCCTGACCGAACTTCTTATGCGATTACGTCAAGAGGATCGAGTTGACGCAGGAGACGAAGACGTGCGTAAGACCGTTTCGCGGTTGCTGGAGGATTCCTGCGACAAAAAAAACAGTATCGATAGTTTTGTCGAAGCAGTGGCTCGGCTTTATCAGAAGACCAACGATACCGATACCGCTTGGTTGGCAGACTTGACAAAAAATCTGGCTGTGAAAACTGCGCCGTGGCAGGATAAAGAAATAATGGCGGCGGTTACCAACCGCTTGAAGGCAGGCTTGGCAAAAGCATGGTTGCAGGCATCGGCGGAAGCTTTGCCAGCCGCCAGGTTTGCCGAGTTATGTATGCAATTGCCGCTGCGAGCTTTGGCGGTAGCCGAAAAAGCCGCCGAGGAAGCCTACGGCGAAATCGACACCTGGGATAAAGAAATGCGGCGCCAGATAAAAACCAACTTAGCCACTGCTGACCAGCTGGTCAATGTGTGGAGACGTGACGGTCGCAACGCTCGTGATCTTAGTAATGCCGGCTTGATTCTGCGAACCATCGGCAAGCCCGCCGCGGGCCCGTACATTCAGGCTCGGAAAGCGCTCCATAAGCTCCTGATGCAGGATGAAAAATTTCAGGATCATATGGTCGGGGACGGGGATGAAGAAGTGGCCCCGGGGTTTATCGCCGCGGTTAAGCATTCCGCAACTCTGCAACTTGGTGAACGGCAAAGCTTGCTGGTTAAACTGGTGCGCCGCTATCCGGATCTCATCCCCTATGTCGAGGAGCGCGCCGCAGGGCCGAAAAAGAAAAAGGTGGCGCCGGTCACCTCTGAAAGCAGTTATCAACGCATTCAAAAAGAGTTGCAAAGTATTATCAGGGAAAAAATTCCCGCCAACAGTAAAGCTATTGCCCATGCCCGAAGCTACGGCGATCTGCGGGAAAATGCTGAATACAAGGCCGCCAAGGAAGAACAGGCCTACCTCAGCTCTCGGCGGAATGAGCTTGAAGACAGCCTGGAGAAAGTCAGGCCTGTCAACTTTCGCGAAATCTCTGATCCGGATAAAGTCGTTCCAGGCGTCCATGTCAAGTTGCAAGACGGCTCAGGTAATTCTCACACATATTATGTTTTGGGTATGTGGGACAGTGATCCTGATCGAGATATAATCTCTTATGCCACCCCCTTGGGCAAGAAAATGCTCGGCAAAAAAGAGGGCGATCAAATTACTAATCCGGCCGGGGAAGAATTGCAGATAGTAAAAATCTGTCGCCTGCCGGAAAAAATTCTGGAATGGCAGGACAGCTCAGAAGCTTAATTCCCCTCGCCCAAGTTGCGAAACTTGGGCTAGATTCCGACTTTTCGTCGAGAACTGTATTGTTGTAGAACCGCGTTCCTGCTATCGTTTATATGATGGCGTAATGTCCAGCTCTTCGGTCGCTTGCGGCGATTGCGCGAAAGCTACCTTTCCCGTGCGGGCAATCTCAATTATGGAGAACTGTTCCATGAGCTCTACAAAGCCGTCAAGCTTCTCAGGCTGGCCGGTTACCTCCAGCGTTATCGCTTCATGATGTACATGCACAACTTTTGCTTTGAAAATGGCGGCAATTTGAATAATTTCACTGCGCGTCTTGTTGTTAGTTTTGACCTTGATCAACATCAGTTCGCGGGCAACAAGGCCGCTACCGGTAAGGTCGGTTACTTTGACCACCTCAACCAACTTGTTAAGCTGTTTGTCTATCTGTTCAAGGACAGCGTCGTCGCCACTGGTGACAATGGTCATTTTGGACATTGTCCGGTCATGCGTGGGGCTTACAGTCAGACTGTCAATATTAAACCCGCGACCGCTGAACAACCCCGCAATCCGCGCTAAAGCGCCGAACTTATTTTCCACCAGAACTGAAATTGTGTGTCGCATGACTAGCTTGCTCCCAGGTTACAAAGTGTGCATTTATAGGAATAGATCTAAGTTTCTTGTGTTTTTATGATTAAACCGCAGAATCTAATTTTTCATGCAACATCCGAGTCAGTCTACCCGCTCAACTTCAATTTCTTCGCTGACTTTTTGCTTGAGTACCCGTTCGACTCCGTTTTTGAGGGTCATCATTGCATGCGGACAAGACCCGCAGGCACCCTTCAATCGAACAAAAACCTTGGTGCCTTCGACTCCGGTTACTTCCATGTCGCCGCCGTCAGCCTGTAATTGTGTTCTCAAAGATTCACACACTTCCCGAATTTGTTTTTCCATTTCCATCTTTGAATGCCTTAATTTTTTGCTCTGATCCTTTGCCTTAACTTGACCCTCCGCGAAATAGGCATGAACGTGAGTGAGTGCGATACCTTTTCGCGGAGGTGTTGGAACCTACTTTAACACCCTCAGTTGCTCACGCAAGCGCTGTTGTCTCTCTTGTAATTCTGCCACCCGGTCACGCTCCCGCTGCACAACTTCTTCCGGAGCCTTGGAAACGAACTGTTCATTCTGTAACTTCCTCTGAGAATTATGCAAATGTGATTCCAACTCATCAACTTGTTTCTGCAAGCGTTTACTTTCAGAGGTAACGTCGATTACCCCCTCGAGCGGAATGTATGCTGTGCCCAGTGAGCCGACCGCCGTTCCCGTCGGACCGGAGGATTCATACGCATCCACTAATTCGACCTCGGAGGCATAGAGTAACGCCCGCAGAGACAGCATATCTTCTCGCAGAAACTCGGCGTTTTTCGACGAAGTCGGTTCAATGATTACTTTGACGCGTTTGCCGGAAGGAACTTGATAGGTGGCTTTTATATTGCGGACGCCGCGAACCAAGTCAAACTTTTCTTCAGTGCGAGCCGTTCGGGTCGGAGTTGCCCCCAGACGTTTAAGATCTGCGTCCCCCAGGGGATGCGGCCAGGGTGCCAGCATAATGGATTCGGCTTCCCGCGCAAAACCCAGTTGATGATATAATTCTTCGGTGACAAAGGGCATAATCGGATGTAAAAGCCGGAGCAGGTTCGACATTACATAGTCAAAGACCCTGAGAACCGTGGTCTTCCGGTCGGCTTCGCCGTCGTTGAACACCGCTTTGGCTGATTCAAGGTACCAGTCACAGAATTCATTCCAGGCAAAATCATAAAGTTTGTGTCCAGCGTCGTGAAAAGCAAAATCCCCGAGCGCTTCGGTTATGGTTTTGACTGTGTCATTCACCCGCGCCACTATCCATTGGTCATCAGGCCTCAATTCCTCAGCGCCTAAATTATCCAGATTGTCCCAATTACCGCTGCATGGCCCCTGCTGACGCCGAAAACGCGAGGCGTTCCATATCTTGTTTGCAAAATTGCGGCCGATCTCGCACTTTTCGTTGCTGTAACGCAGATCCTGCCCCATGGGGGAGATGTAAACCATCGTGAACCGAAGCGCGTCAGCGCCATAAGTATTGATTACTTCAATCGGATCAGGGGAGTTATTCAGGCTCTTGGAAAGCTTCCGCCCTTGGTCGTCGCGGATGATTGAGGTGTAATACACATCGCTAAACGGGATGTCACCCATGAACTCCAGGCCGGCTGTGATCATTCGCGCAACCCAGAAAAAGATGATATCGGGGCCGGTTACCAAGGCCTGGGTGGGATAGAATTGTTTGAGATCTTGATTCTCTTCAGGCCAGCCGAAGACGGAAAACGGCCAAAGCCACGAACTGAACCAGGTATCCAGAACATCCTCGTCCTGATGAAATTCGCGGGTGTGGCATTCGGGACATTGTGCCGGTGCCTCACGGGCCACGACGATCTCACCGCAACCGGCACAGTAGTAGGCCGGAATACGATGCCCCCACCAGAGCTGACGGCTGATACACCAGTCACGAATGTTTTCCATCCAATGCCTGTAGGTCTTTACCCAGCGCTCCGGATGAAAGTTTATTTTTCCGTCCACAACTGCCTTGAGCGCCGGCTCGGCCAACGGCTTCATTTTGACAAACCACTGTTCGGAGAGCAGAGGCTCTACCGGCACGTTGCCGCGTTCAGAATACCCTACTTGATGCTGATGGTCTTCAACCTTTTCCAGAAATCCCTGGGCTTTCATCTCTTCAATGACCGCCGAGCGGCATGCTTCACGGGTTATCCCGGCAAATCTTTCCCCGGCCTCAGTATTCATCGTGCCGTCGTCGTTCATGATGTTGATTGTGGGCAGGTTGTGACGAACCCCCATCTCATAGTCATTCGGATCATGGGCCGGAGTCACCTTGACCGCTCCAGTCCCGAATTCTTGCTCAACAAATTCATCCGTAATAATGGGAATCTCCCGGTTAACCAACGGCAACAGCACCGTTTTGCCGTGCAAGGCAGCATAACGCTCGTCATCCGGATGCACCGCCACTGCGGTATCCCCCAGCATGGTCTCCGGACGGGTAGTAGCCACTACGATATGAGCGGAGTTATCGGCGAGCGGATAACGAAAGTGCCAGAGTTTGCCTTGTTCTTCCCGGTAGGTTACTTCTTCATCGGATAAGGCGGTGCGCGATTTAGGGCACCAGTTGATTATTCTATGCCCCTTATATATCAAACCTTTCTCGTATAATCGAATAAAAACCTCTTCTACAGCGTTTGAAAGCCCGGCGTCCAGAGTAAATCTTTCCCGATCCCAGTCACACGCCGTGCCCAGTTTCCGTAATTGACAAATTATGGTGCCGCCGTATTTCTGTTTCCATTCCCATACGCGCTTGAGAAATTCTTCCCGCCCCAAATCGTAACGCGTAACGCCTTCGGTTTCCTTCAGAAAAACCTCCACTTTTGACTGGGTGGCAATCCCGGCATGGTCAGTCCCTGGTACCCAGCAGGTCTCATAACCCTCCATCTTTTTCCAGCGGATAAGAATGTCCTGCAGTGTGTTGTTAAGGACATGCCCGAGAGTTAGCATCCCGGTGACATTCGGGGGGGGGATAACTATCGTATACGGTTCTTTGGTGCTTTCCGCGTCGGCGGCAAAATAACCGCGGCGTTCCCATTCCGGATACCACTGCTTTTCAACTGCCGCGGGCTCATAAGCTTTGGCCATCTCTTGCATGCTCATAAAGTGTCCTCGTGGATTTCGATTACAATATATAATGTCAACCCGTGGAGTGTTTGCGTTGCGAAACGAGTTGCTCTTATGTTGTTATAAAAATTAGGTATAAAGAAGGTAATGTACTCGCAACGCTGACTAAATCCAACTTGGTTTGAGTGTAACGATTGCTCATGTAAAGTAACCCTTGTATTGAGAATGGTTCCGAGGAAGCAGAACGACGAATTACGTTCGCAATTCGCAATATGGCAACCATAACCATTCGCCCGCAGTCTGCGGAAGCCCTATAATTAAAGAGGTGTATAAATGGACGGGATTAAAGTAGGAGTCATCGGCGCGGGAGCCCTCGGTCGGCATCACGCCAGGTTGTACAACGAATGCGAGAATGCGCAACTGGTCGGGTTGTATGATACCAACCCGGAAACCGCCGAGCGAGTGGCTGAAGAAGTCGGTACGGAAGTTTTCCAAAGTTCCGATGAATTGGTGGCCGCAACGGAAGCGCTCAGTGTCGCAGTCCCTACCAATTTGCACTACGAATTGGTCAAAAGCCTTTTGGAGAAGGGGCGGCACGTCCTCGTCGAAAAACCGATTACCGAAACCGTCCAGGAAGCCCGGGAATTGGTGCAAACAGCCAAGGCAAAACAACTGGTCCTGCATGTGGGACACGTCGAAAAATATAACCCGGTGCTCTCGTGCCTGGATCGGGTTCCCGGGCCCCCACGCTTCATTGAAGCCCACCGCCTGGCCGCCTATCCGCCGCCGCGCCCGGGGCAACCGCCGCGCGGAACTGAGGTCAGCGTGGTCTTGGATCTGATGATCCACGACTTGGATATTCTCCTAGACCTCGTCCGCAGTACCGTCCGTACCGTCGAAGCCGTCGGTATACCCGTGCTTAGTCCTACATCGGATCTGGCCAACGTCCGGCTGGTTTTCGAGAACGGGTGCGTGGCCAACCTGACCGCCAGCCGGGTGAGTGCCGATCAATTGCGTAAAATTCGCGTCTTTAAGCCAAGCGCCTACCTCTCCTTGGATTACGGCAATCACAAAGGGGAAATCGCTTATAAGGAAAAACTTAAAATAGCTCGCGAAGAGGTCCCGGTATACAGCGCCAACGCTCTGAAATCGGAGCTTGAGGAATTTTGCGAATGCATACACCGCGCTCGCAAAGAGGGCGCAATCCCGGAATCCCGAGTCAGCGGCGACAAAGGCCTAGCCGCTCTCGAGCTCGCCCACCGAGTCATGCAAAGCATAAAAACCAATCCCCTGGACTAGACCCCATGCGAAAAGGTCTCGCGCCCATGCTCGTGCCTATTTCGGATGAGATTTTGTCTTTTCGGCGGAATGCGCTAGCCGTAAGCTAACGGTTTCCGCCGAAAAGACGAAAGATCGCCGAAAGAGACACGAGCCCTTCGGGTTGGGGCGGCGGCAACCCTTCTCGGGGT